>CAIUDG010000112.1 GCA_903897925.1 uncultured beta proteobacterium
CCGCGCAGCGGCGGAGCGTGGGGGCAACAATCCTCCGCCGGGCCGCCCCAAGGAGGATTAGCCCCCTCGGGGGGCAGCGACCCGCGCAAGCGGCGGAGCGTGGGGGCAACAATTTCCCTTAGGGCTTGGCCCGGGGAAATTAGCCCCCTCGGGGGGCAGCGACCCGCGCAGCGGCGGAGCGTGGGGGCAAGTCTTTTTAGCTTCCCGCCACTTTCATGCGGTTGATCAGAACCGAACCCACCGTCTTGGCGCCATAGTTGTAGGTATCCGCACCAACCGCCTCAATGCCCTTGAACATGGCACGCATGTCGCCGGCAATGGTGATCTCATGCACCGGGAAGGCAATCTTGCCCTTTTCCACCCAAAAACCGCTGGCCCCGCGTGAATAGTCTCCCGTGACGTAATTCACGCCCTGGCCCATCAGTTCGGTGACAAACAGCCCGGTACCAAGCTTTTCCAGCATGGCGTCGAGATCGTCGCTGGGCCGGGTCAGGCGCGAGCTGAGCACCAGGTTGTGCGAGCCGCCGGCATTGCCGGTTGTACGCATCCCCAGCTTGCGCGCCGAATAACTGCTCAAAAAATAACCCTGCACGCGCCCCGACTCGACCACCTGGCGCGCCTGTACCCGCACGCCTTCGTCGTCAAACGGTGAGCTGCCCTTGCCACCGAGCACAAAGGGGTCTTCGGACAAGGCAATGTGCTTGGGGAAAATCTGCTTGCCCAGGCTGTCCAGCAAAAAGCTGCTCTTGCGGTACAGCGCACCGCCACTGACCGCCTGCACAAAAGCGCCCACCAGTCCGGCCGCCAGCGGCGATTCAAACAGCACCGGGCACTCCACGGTAGGAATCTTGCGCGCTTTCAAACGGCTCAGGGCGCGCTCGGCAGCATAGCGACCGATGGCTGCCGGCGAGGCCAGGTCGGCAGCCTTGCGCATGGAGCTGTACCAGGCATCGCGCTGCATGTCGTCGCCCTTGCCGGCAATTGGCGACACCGACAGCGAATGGCGCGACGAGGCATAACCACCACGAAAGCCATGCGTGTGGGCACTGAAAAACTGCGACTGCTGCGCCGACACGGCAGCGCCTTCGCTGTTGGTGATGCGCTTGTCCACCGACAGCGCGGCGGCTTCGCATTGCAGCGCCAGTTGGGCGGCGTCGGCACTGGTGATGGCCCAGGGGTGGAACAGGTCCAGGTCACGCTGGCGCTCTGCCACTGGCGCAATGTCGGCCGGGTCCGGCAGGCTGGCGAACGGGTCTTCCGCGGTAAAGCGCGCAATGTCATAGGCCGCGCGCACGGTCTGGGCAATGGCCGCAGCAGAAAAGTCGGACGTGCTGGCATTGCCCCGGCGCTGGCCCACGTACACCGTGATGCCGAGTGATTTGTCGCGGTTGCGCTCAACATTTTCCAGCTCGCCATGGCGCACCGAGACACTCAGGCCGCAGCCTTCCGAGATCTCGGCGCCGGCGTCGCTCGCGCCCAGCTTGCGTGCCTCGTCCAGCGCGCTGTCCACCAGTGACTCGAAAAACGGCATGCTGTAGGCAAAGCCGCTGTCCGATGGTTTGACACGGGCAGCGGCGGCGGAGGGAGCGCGCGCTGCAATCGCTTTCGAGGGAGTGGGGTGTTTCTTCATGGCGGAGGCTATGATACTTGGCTATGTCACGCAAACTCAAAAAAGGCTACTACGTACGCGGCCAATTCGTCGCCGAAGGCAGCGCACTCGATCTCGAGTACAAGCGCGAGCTCAAAGGCACCGACGAGCCCACCCGTACCGACCTCAAACGCGAAAGCACCGAACTGCAAAAACTCGGTGAGGATTTGCTGACGCTGCGCGCCGATCTGCTGGCCAAGCTGGAGCTGTCCGACAAACTGGTCGACGCCATCGCCGAAGCCAAACGCATCAGCAACTTCGAAGGCCTGCGCCGCCAGATGCAGTTCATCGGCAAGCTGATGCGCCTGCTCGATCCGGCCAAGCACGAGGAAATCCGCGCCGCCCTGGTCGAACAGCACATGCCCTCGGCACGTGAAACGCTGGTGCTGCACCAGGCAGAACAATGGCGCGACCGCATGCTCGCCGACGAAGACGCGGTCGGCCAGTGGATCAACCTCAACCCTGGCACCGACAGCCAGCAGCTGCGTGCCCTGGTGCGCCAGGCGCGCAAAGACGCCAAGCCGGAGAAACCCGGCCTGGCGGCGCGCCATGGCCGTGCCTACCGCGATATTTTCCAGTTGGTGCGGGAACAACTGCTGCAAGCCTCGGCGCCGGCCGAATCACCCACCGACGCGCCCTCGACGCCGGAGTAATCTTCCATGAGCGACACCAGCAGTTATGTGATCGACCCGGTCAAGATCGGCATCGTGTCGATCAGTGACCGCGCCTCCAGCGGCACCTATGAGGACAAAGGCCTGCCGGCGCTGCGCGAATGGCTCAGCCGCGCCCTGCGCAACCCGCTGACTTTCGAAGCGCGCCTGATTCCCGACGAACAGGCCAGCATCAGCCAGACCCTGATCGAACTGGTGGACGCCGGCTGCGCGCTGGTGCTCACCACCGGCGGCACCGGGCCGGCGCTGCGCGATATCACGCCAGAGGCCACGCTGGCGGTGGCCCACAAGGAAATGCCCGGATTTGGCGAGCAGATGCGCCGCATCAGCCTCGAATTTGTGCCCACCGCGGTGCTGTCGCGGCAAGTGGCGGTGATCCGCGACAAAGCCCTGATCATGAATCTGCCGGGCCAGCCCAAATCGATTGCCGAAACCCTGGAAGGCCTGCGCGACGCGCAAGGCGCCATCAAGGTGAACGGCATTTTTGCGGCAGTGCCCTATTGCATTGACCTGATCGGCGGCCCCTACCTGGAAACCGATACCGCAGTCTGCAAGGCGTTCCGCCCGAAAACGGCAATTCGCCCCGGCGCAACCGGCTAACACCGGCGGCGCCGTCAGGCGCCTTATTTGCCCAGCAGCTGGTTCATTTTTTCGGCTTCAAAACACTCGCTGCGTGCGGCGTCTTTTGGCACGCAGTTGCCCGGGCGTTCCGACGGGCGCTGGGCCGACAGTGTTTCAATGGCCTTCCAGAGCAAGGCGATCTGGTGGTCCTGACCGGCAGCACTGTCGACCAGGCCGCGCAGCGCCTGGCTCACCGGGTCGTCTTCCTGGGTAATGCCGTAGGCACTGAAGGTGCGCTGCGACGGCGCCACGTCGGCACTTTCACCGGCCTTGGACTGGATGATGCGCGCCGGAATGCCAACTGCCGTGGCGCCGGCCGGCACCGGCTTGATCACCACCGCATTGCTACCGATCTTGGCGCCGTCACCGACTTCAAAACCGCCCAGCACCTTGGCGCCAGCACTGACCACCACATCCTTGCCCAGCGTCGGGTGGCGTTTGGCGCCCTTGTAAAGCGAGGTGCCGCCCAGCGTCACGCCCTGGTAAATGGTGCAGCCGTCGCCAATTTCCGCGGTCTCGCCGACCACCACGCCCATGGCGTGGTCGAAAAACACACGGTCACCGAGCTTGGCACCCGGGTGAATTTCAATGCCGGTGAGCCAGCGCGCCAGATGCGATATGAAACGCCCTGACCACTTGAAGCCATGCACCCAGCACCAGTGGGCCGGGCGGTGCAGCAGCACGGCGTGCAGACCGGGATAACAAGTCAGCACTTCCCAGCGACTGCGCGCCGCCGGGTCACGGTCGAGAATGCACTGAACATCGGAGCGTATACGAGCAAACATGGACACGAGTCTAATCGCTGGCGCGGGCAGCCGGCACCGGCATCACTTTTGACCGTTCTGCGGTATCGGCTGCGCAGTGCGCTGCAGAATCGCCTTGGCCACGCCGCGCAGGATGTGGATTTCTTCTTCCGTCACCTGGGCCCGGTTCATCAGCGCCTGCAGGCGCGGCATCAGCTTCTTTGGCGCGGCCGGGTCCAGAAACTCCAGCGCCACCAAAGCCTGTTCCCAGTGCGACAACATGCCACTGACCTGCTGTGCGTCGGCGCGCCGTGCGCTGCTGACCGGCAAGGCCGGGGCCTCGGCAAAGCCGCCCAGCGCCAGCCGCCACTCATAGGCCAGCAACTGCAGCGCGGCAGCCAGATTGAGCGAACCAAACTGCGGGTTGCTGGGAATGCTCAGGCAGGCATGGCAGCGGTACACATCTTCGTTGCGCATGCCAAAGCGCTCGGAACCAAACAAAAACGCCACCCCCAACTCCGGGCTGTCGGCGCTCTGCGCCACATCGCTGCCGGCACGCAAACCGGCGGCCAGCGCGGCGAAGTGCGCGCGCGGGGTGGTGGTTGGCGGGCCGAAGTCGCGCGGCGTCATGGCGGTAGCGCACAAATGGGTCATGCCGTCCAGCGCCTCGTCCAGGGTCGCGACGATGCGGCATTTCTCCAGCACGTCGAGCGCACCACTGGAGCGCTGTATGGTTTCCTCCCGGCGCAGCACGTTGGCCCAGCGTGGCGCGACCAGCACCAGGTCGTCAAAACCCATGGTTTTCATGGCCCGTGCGGCGGCGCCGACGTTGCCGGCGTGGCTGGTTTGAATAAGAATAAAGCGCGTCTTCATGGGGAACGGTAAAATAGCCTATTGTCGCTGCCGGCATCGCCCGTCAGCATCCCCTGTTCTTCGCCCCCACAATCTATGTCGCTCAATCTGCACCCCATGGTCAACGTGGCCGTCAAGGCCGCTCGCGCCGCCGGCTCCATCATCAACCGCGCTGCGCTGGATATTGAATCCGTGCGGGTCTCGCAAAAAAAGGCCAACGATTTCGTCACCGAAGTCGATCACGCGGCCGAAGCGGCCATCATTGAAACCCTGCTCACGGCCTACCCCGGCCACGCCATCCTGGCCGAAGAGTCCGGCAGCACACACGGCGCACAAGACTCCGAATTCGTCTGGATCATCGATCCGCTGGACGGCACCACCAACTTCATCCACGGCCTGCCGGTGTATTGCGTCAGCATTGCGCTGGCGGTGCGCGGCAAGGTCGAGCAGGCAGTGGTCTATGACCCGACCCGCAACGACCTGTTCACCGCCACCAAAGGCCGTGGCGCCTTTCTGAACGACCGCCGCATCCGCGTCTCCAAGCGCACCCAGCTCAAAGACTCGCTGGTCTCCACCGGCTTCCCGTACCGCCAGGGCGACAACTTTGACCAGTACCTGGTGATGATGGGCGAAGTCATGCAACGCAGCGCCGGTCTGCGCCGCCCCGGCGCCGCCGCCCTTGACCTGGCCTATGTGGCGGCCGGCTATACCGACGCCTTCTTTGAAAAAGGTCTGCAGCCCTGGGACGTGGCCGCCGGCTCGCTGCTGGTCACCGAGGCCGGTGGCCTGGTCGGCAACTTCACTGGCGAAGCCGATTTCCTCGACCAGCAGGAGTGCATCGCAGGCAATCCGCGCGTCTACGGCCAACTGGTCGGCGTGGTTGGCAAGTACAGCAAGTTTGCCAGTGCCGGCGAAAAGGCCACGGTGCGCCAGTCAACCCTGACCATGTCCTCCGCCGCGGCAGCCGCCAATGGTGCCGGCGCCAGCACCGCCGTGGAGTCCTGAGCCGCCATTGCACAGCGTGAACCCTGATACTTCGCTGGCGCAGCTGTTTGCGCAGCGCCCCTTTGTGCGCTTCTGGCTGGCGCGCACCGGCGGCACCATGGCCAACCAGATGCTGATGGTGGCGCTGGCCTGGCACATGTACGCGCTAACCTCCAGCGCCTGGGACCTGGGCCTGGTCGGCCTGTTCCAGTTTGTGCCGGCGCTGCTGCTGACACTGCCCGCCGGACACCTGGCCGACCGGTTGCACCGCGGCCGCATGTACGCCTGCTGCATGTTCGGCCAGGCCTGCGCCGCCGGCCTGCTGCTGGGTGCCAGCCACTGGAATCTAAGCAGCCGAGCGCTGCTGCTGGGAGTGGCCATCGTGCTCGGTGCGGCACGCGCCTTTCAGATGCCGACACAACAAGCCCTGACGCCGCAGCTGGTACCCGCCAGCCTGCTGCCGCGCGCGCTGGCCCTGAGTGCGGGCGCCATGCAACTGGCCATAATTTGCGGCCCGGCACTGGGCGGCTTGCTCTACGCGCAGGGCGTGAGCACGGTTTATTTCTGCTGCGCCCTGCTGTTTCTGGGCGCCGCTGCCCTGACCATCCGGGTGCAATACCGGCACCAGCCAAGCCAGGCCGCCGTCAGCTGGGCCAGCGTCTTTGCCGGCGTGCGCTTTGTCTGGAGCCGCAAGGTCATCATGGGCGCCACCTCGCTGGACATGTTTGCCGTGCTGCTGGGTGGCGCCACCGCGCTGCTGCCCATTTACGCACGCGACATTCTGCACAGTGGCCCGATGGGCCTGGGGGTCTTGCGCGCGGCGCCGGCCGCCGGCGCCCTGCTGATGTCCCTGCTGCTGCTGCGCTGGCCACTGACGCAGCGGGTCGGCCCGAAACTGCTGCTGGCTGTGGCGCTGTTTGGCCTGGCCACGGTGGTATTTGGCCTGTCCACCGACTTTCGCCTGTCGCTGATGGCGCTGGCCATCTCGGGCGCTGCCGACAATGTCAGCGTGGTGATTCGCGCCACCCTGGTCCAGCTCGACACCCCCGACGCCATGCGCGGGCGCGTGTCTGCGGTGAATTCGATTTTCATTGGTGCCTCCAATCAGCTTGGCGAATTCGAGTCCGGCAGCGTCGCCGCCCTGTGCGGGCCGGTGTTCTCCGTGGTTTCCGGCGGCATCGGCACGGTGCTGATCGCCGCTGCCTGGTGCGGCCTGTTCCCGGCCCTGGCCCGGCGCGACCGGCTCAGCTGAGCCGGCGCACGTCCCGATTTACTTTCCATTCCCCCAACGCGAGATTGCCGCCATGCCGACATCCCCTGCCACCGACACCCCACTGAACGCCGCGCTGCGCCCGATTGCCGCCAGCGAACGCGTATTTTCCTGGCACGAACATGCCTCGTTGTGGTTCAGCCTGGGCGTGGGCCTGCTGGTGATGCAGGTCGGCGCCTACCTGGTGCCAGGCGCCAGTTCGCGCGACGCCGCACTGGCCATCGTGCTGGGCTCGCTGCTGGGCTCCGGCCTGCTGGCCTGGACCGCCCAGCTTGGCTGTAACAGCGGCCTGACCAGCGCCGGACTGATGCATGCCACGTACGGCAGCCTGTTTGCGCGTCTGCCGGTGTTGCTGAATGTGGCGCAGCTGATTGGCTGGACCACTTTTGAGCTGGTGATCATGCGCGACGGCACTGCCGCCATCAGCCAGAAATCGTTTGGCCTGGCGCTGGACGGCCCGCTCGGCCTGGCGCTGTGCACCCTGGTCTGGGGCGGCGTGCTGGCACTGCTGCTGTCGGGCTCGATGACGCGCCTGGTGCGCAAGATCATTGGCCGCTACGGCCTGCCGCTGGTGATCGCCTCGCTGCTGTGGCTGAGCTGGCAATTTGGCGCACAGTTGCAGACGCGCGGCCTGGACACCTTCTGGAACCATCCCGGCGACGGCAGCATGGGCCTGCTGTCGGCGATGGACCTGGTGATCGGCATGCCGGTGTCCTGGCTGCCGCTGGTGGCCGACTATGCGCGCCACGGCAAATCCGGGCGCGGTGCCGCCGGTGGCACCATGCTGGGCTACACCGTGGCCAATGTCTGGTGCTATGTTCTGGGCGTGGTGGTGGCGAGTGTCTCGGCACCCGACATCGACCTGGTGGCGGCCTTGCTGCTGGCACAAGGCGGTCTAATTGCACTGAGCCTGATCCTGGTCGACGAAATTGACAATGCCTATGGCGACGTCTACTCCGCGGCGGTGTCGACCTACAGCATGCGTCCGAACTGGAGTGTGCGGCGCTGGAGCCTGGCGCTGGCGCTGCTGTGCACCGGCCTGGCACTGGTACTGCCGATGCGCAGCATCGAACCCTTTTTGCTGTTGCTGAGCTCGATTTTCGTGCCGCTGTATGGCGTGATCCTGGGCCGCATTGGCCATGGCGTGATCGACAGCGTCTCGCGGCAGAAGGTCCACTATGTCGCCGCCGCCATCTGGCTGCTCGGCATTGGCCTGTACCAGGCCCTGACGAACTGGGCCCCGGCCTGGGGCGCCACCCTGCCAACCCTGGCCATCACCTTTGTGCTGGCGCGCCTGACACGCCAGCTGCGCTAAGGCCTCAGCCCAGGGGCAGGCGGCGCATCGCCTGCGGCGCATGGCCGTGGTTGAGCGGGCCGCTGCCATGGCCGGTACGCACCTGCGCGCCGGCCTCCAGTGCAGCGCGCACATAAAGCCGCGCCGAACGCACCGCCTGGGGCAGACTCTGGCCCAGTGCCAGGTAAGCAGCAATGGCTGAGGACAGCGTGCAGCCGGTGCCATGCGTGTTCGGCGTGGCAATGCGCGCGTCTTCCAGCCAGACTTTTTCGCCGTCCGGCAACAGCAACAAATCCGTCACCACCGCGCCCGGCAGGTGCCCGCCCTTGAGCAGCACGGCGCGCGCGCCACGCGCCATCAGTTCCACCGCAGCGCCTTCCATGTCGGCCGGCGACGCCAGCGTGCGACCGACCAGAAAGCCGGCCTCGTCCAGATTGGGCGTGATCACGCTGGCGCGCGGAAACAATTCCCGCACCAGCACCTCCAGCGCCGCGTGGTCGATCAGCACGGCGCCGCTGGTGGCAATCATTACCGGATCAAACACCACCGTCGTCAGTTGGTGCTGGTCGATCGCCTGCGCCACCGCCTGTGCCACCTCGGCCGAGTGCAGCATGCCAATCTTCACGGCATCGACGCCAATGTCTTCCAGCACCGCATCGATCTGATCGCGCAGCATGCTGACCGGCACCGCATGGATGGCCCGCACTCCGGTGGTGTTCTGCGCCGTCAGCGCCGTGATGGCGGTCATGCCAAAACAGCCGAGCGCGGAAAAAGTTTTCAGATCGGCCTGGATGCCGGCACCGCCGCCGCTGTCCGAACCGGCAATTGACAGCACGCGCGGGTAGCGCTGGTTGCGGCGATCGGGCGGGTTTTCTTCAGTAGTCATCACAGATCTTTCTCAAATCAGCGGCAGCCGCGCGCGGGTCGGGTGCCGAACAAATGGCGCTGACCACGGCCAGGCCCTGCGCTCCAGCCGCCAGCACCTGCGCGGCATTGCCGGCATGGATGCCACCAATCGCCACCAGCGGGCGACTGCTGGTGTGGCGAATCTGCTGCAAACCTTCAAGGCCCCAGGGCGCCGCCGTGTCGGTCTTGGTGGGGGTGGCAAACACCGGGCTGACACCCAGGTAATCCACTGGCAGGGTTTGCGCCTGCCGCACCTGCTCCAGGGTTTCCACCGACCAGCCCAGAAACACCTGCGCCGGCAGCAGGTTGCGCGCGCGCGCCGGCGGCAGGTCCGACTGGCCCAAATGCACACCTTGCGCACCGCAGGCCAGGGCAATGTCAATCCGGTCGTTGATTACCAGGGGCACGCCGAGCGGCGCCAGCAAGGCCACCAGGGCACAGGCCTGGGCATAAAAATCGCGGGTATTCAGGTCTTTTTCGCGCAGCTGCACACAGCTGACGCCGCCCTGCACCGCGGCCAGCACCACGTCACTCAGGGTGCGGCCACGCAGGGCGGCCTGGTCGGTCACCAGATAAAGGCGCAGCGCCTGGCGCAGTTGCTCGGGGGCCATCGCCACCTTTACCAGCTTTGCTGTTCCAGTTGCAGACGCTGCTCCAGCGTCGGCTGGTCCAGCAGCTGCAGCACATCCAGCAAGGCCAGCTGCATGCTGCCAACGCCCTGCTGGCGCGCCTGCACCTGCTCGGCCGCGATTTCACCGGCCAGCGCCATCAGCGCCATGGCCGACACCGTGGCGCGCCAGGCGTCCGGCTGCACCGCGCAGAACGCACCAATCAGCGCCGTAGCAGAGCAGCCGACACCGGTAATTTTGGTCATCCAGGGATGGCCGTTGTGCAGCCGCGCCCAGCGCCGTCCGGTGTCCAGCACATGGTCGGTTTCGCCGCTCACACAGACCACACCCCGGGTGCGTTGCACCAGGGCCTGCGCTGCGCCCAGCGCGTCATTCGCCGCCGCACTGCTGTCCACACCGCGGGTGCGCACCTGGGCGCCCGCCACGCTCATGATTTCAGAGGCATTGCCGCGAATCACCGTTGGCAGCGCCTGCTCCAGCAGGGCTTCGATGCTGGCGTTGCGGTAGGGCGTGGCGCCGGCACCAACCGGGTCCAGCACCACAGGAATACCGCGTGCGCTGGCGCTGGCCAGAGCCAGGCGCATGCTCTCGATCCAGTACGGCTCCAGCGTGCCGATGTTGAGCACCAGCGACTGGGCGATGCCGGCCATGGCCGCCACTTCTTCGTGGGCATGTGCCATCACCGGCGCAGCGCCCACCGCCAACAGCACATTGGCATTGAAATTCATCACCACCAGATTGGTGATGCTGTGCACCAGCGGCGCACGTTCGCGTACTGCCAGAATGTCGGCCCAGATGTGGGCGGGGGAGAGCGATTCAGACATGTCTATCCTTGAAAAAGAACAAGGGACACACCGCGCCGGAAGAATGCTTCCCTACGCTGGCACGACCCAGATCAGGTGGTAAGAGTATTTCTCAGCCGTCAAGCGACGGCACCTCTAGCAGCGCCGATTATCACGCATTGGTGCGCAGGTATTCCTCAAAGGCGGCGCTCGGCATCGGCCGGCCAAACAGATAGCCCTGGTAGCGCAGGCAGCCGCTGTCGCGCAGAAATTCTTGCTGGGCTGCGGTTTCCACGCCTTCGGCCAGCACCGTCAGTCCCAGGCTGTGGGCCAGTGCCACGATGGCTCTGGCGATAGCCGCCGCATTGGCATCGGTAAGCACGTCACTGACAAAAGAGCGGTCAATTTTCAGCTTTTCCAGCGGCAGCCGCTTCAGGTAAGCGAGCGAGGAGAAGCCAGTGCCGAAGTCGTCCAGCGCAAAACGTACGCCGCAGTCCTTCAGGGCGTTCATTTTCAGAATGGTGTCCTCGACCTCGCTGAGCAACTGGCTTTCGGTCAGTTCCAGGCTGAGCTTGTCCGGATCGGCTCCAGTGCGCTCCAGCACCTCGCGCACCTTGGCGACAAAATCTTTCTGGTGCAGCTGGCGTCCGCTGACATTCACCGCCAAAGTCAGGTGCGCCGTCCCGCCATCCTGCGACCAGCGCACCAGCTGCTCACAGGCGCGCTCCAGCACCCAGTAGCCCAGCGGCAGGATCAGACCGGTTTCTTCTGCCAGCGGGATAAATTCGTCCGGCGCCACCAGGCCGCGTTGCGGGTGCTGCCAGCGCAGCAGCACTTCGGCCCCGGTACATACCCCGGCGCCTTCTACCAGCGGCTGAAAGTGCAGCAGAAATTGCCCGTCGCGCACGGCGACGCGCAATTCATTTTCCAGCGTCATGCGCGCGGTCACACCCGCCTGGCTTTGCGGATCAAAGAAACGCAAGGTATTGCGCCCAGCGGCCTTGGACTGGTACATGGCCAGATCGGCCTGTTTCAGCAAATCTTCACGCACGGCATTGTCCGGACCGAACAGCGTCAGACCGACACTGGCCGAGCGGTGGTATTCGAGCCCATCCAGGATATAGACCCGGTTCAGGGCGGCCAAAATTTTCTCTCCGGCGATTTCGGCACGCACCGCAGCTTCCGGTTTGTGGCTGCTCAGGTCGCGCAGCAACACCACAAACTCGTCGCCCCCCAGGCGCGCAGCGGTATCGCCCTGGCGCACGCAGCTGCGCAATCGCTCGGCCACCTGCTGCAGCAGGGAGTCACCAGCGGCATGGCCCAGGGTGTCGTTGAGCAATTTGAAATTGTCCAGGTCAATGAAGAGCAAGGCCCCGAAGCTGGGCTTGCGCTCCAGGCTGACCAGCGCCTGCTGCAAGCGGTCAAGCATCAGGGTGCGGTTGGGCAGCCCGGTCAGCTGGTCATGGAATGCCAGTTGCTGGATACGGTCTTCGGCCTGCTTGCGCACGGAAATATCGAACTGGGTTCCGACGTAGTGGGTGACCTCGCCAAAACGGTTACGCACGGCGGAAATAGTCAACCATTTCGGGTACTGTTCGCCATTTTTGCGGCGGTCCCAGATTTCGCCCTGCCAGAAGCCCGTGCTTTTGATGCTTTGCCACATGGCGCTGTAAAACGCCTTGTCATGGCGGCCGGACTGGAACATGGCCGGCGTGCGCCCGACCACTTCGCTTTCCTGGTAGCCGGTGGACTCGGCAAAGCCCTGGTTGACGCGCAGGATCACGCCATTGGCATCGGTAATCAGCACACCCTCGTGCGACTCGAAGGCGGTCGCCGCAATGCGCAGTTGCTCCTCCGACTCCTGGTTCGCCTGCAGGGCGCCCTGCAAACGCATGTTCTGGCGATGCATGCGCAGCAGCAACACGCTGACCACGCCCACCGCCAGTGCAAACACCAGGGCCAGCACCGTCAAACTGGTGCGGGTACCGGCCAACTCATCGTTCAGGTCCTGCTCGGAAGTGCCGACAATCAGCGCCACCGGATAGTCCTGCAGGCGCTTGAAGAACAGGTCACGCCGGCTGCGGTCCTCAAAGGGACTGCCGATACCAAACGCGGTGCCGGGTGTAGTCTGGCTGATATTTACACCGAAGCGCAAATTCAGGTCGGGAATCACGTGGTCATACGCCTCTATGGGAACCGGCGGTTGGCGCGCAATCAGCTTGGGCTCCATGGTCATCAGGGTGATGCTGCTGTGCTTGCCCAGGCCCATGTCACGGTACATATCGGTGACATGCTCGGGACGCAACGAAATCATGACCAGCCCGTCAAATTGGCCGTCTTTTAAAATCGGCCGGGCCACGCGAAACAGCAATTGTCCGGTGATATGCCCGAAGCGGGCGGCACCGATGAACAGCCGGTCCCCCGGGTGCGTCAGGAAATACTGCATGTGGTCCTGGTCGCGCAAATTGGGCGCCTGGTGCACCAGACCGGAGGGCGTTTGCGACTGGTACACCACGCTTCCCTGGCGGTCCAGTACCGTTACCGTGTTGGAAAACTGCTGTGCCCCGGGTGCCTTGATTTCATTCACGAAGTGCTGCCATTTGGCACCGTCGCCGAAATCACTACGGTAGGCGCGCAAGGCGCGCAGATAGCCGTCGGCATAGTCGAATAGTTGTTTCGAGTTATTTTCCAGACTCAGCAGCAGGCGCTGCGCATCGTCGCGTTTTTCGGCCCGGCGATTTTCGTACAGGCTGTTATAGAAGGCATAACAACCGAATAGAAATAGCAGCAGCACCGCTGCTGCCAGCGCCATGGCAATGCGGGCAGTGCGATCGATCTGAAAGAGGGGCCAGCGTGTCATGGCCGGATCAGTCCGCACACCGCTGCACCGGCCACGCCAGCGCCCGCACTACCAAGCATGCACCAGAACACAAAAGCCAAGCGAATTTACCCATGGCGCCCATTGTCTACGCTCTGTTACCAGTCGGCACCTAGGGATGTGCCGGTTGGCCACCGCCGCTGCGCATGAATAGCCATTGAAAGCTGTAAGAAACTCTTAATATTAGCTAATATATCGAAAATTATTAGAATAATTTGCCATAGATCATTGTTTTTAACGCAGCAACTGCCTACAGTTCGCCCTATACAAAAAGGAGTGGACCCCATGCACATGCTGGCCCAAATAATTGCAAAGAGACTGCACCAGCCGCTGACCCGCCTGCTCGGCGCGGCGGCCCTGCTGCTGACCCTGCTGCCACCGGCAGCGCAGGCCCTGCCAACCTTTGCCCGGCAGACCGGGCAAAACTGTGTCGCCTGCCACACCGGCGGCCAGTTTCCGGAACTCACCCCCTACGGGCGCCTGTTCAAGATGACCGGCTACACCATTGGTGAACGCACCCTGCCGTTTGCCATCATGGGCGTGGCCAGCATGGCCAATGTGGCCGACACCAGCAAGAGCGATACCGCGCGCGCCGGCACGCCAACCAACGATTCCAGCTCCGACTTCTACAAAAATGGGGAGCCGATTCTGGCCACCGGCAGCCTGTTCATTGCCGGCAAGGTGACCGACAACATCGGTGGCTTCCTGCAGGTCACGCACGACCCCTATAACTACTCCGGCCATACCGTGGCGGACAATATGGACCTGCGCTTTGCCGACCGCCTGATCGACAAGCAGAGCGACCTGATCTACGGCATCAGCCTGAACAACAACCCCTCGGTGGTCGATCCCTGGAACACGGCACCGGCCTGGATGCAGTATGTGCCTGGCGCCACGCCGGGCAGCCACCAGTTTCTGGACGGCACCACCTCCTATCCGGGCCTCGCCGCCGGCCCCAATATTGCCGGCATTTCGGCCTACGCTTACTGGAACCAGACCCTATACGGTGAACTCGGTTTCTACTCCACCGCCGACGGCGCCTTGCGCATCCTGCGCGAAGGCACCGCCGACACCGATATCACCCGCCTGCGCGGCAACAACCCGTACTGGCGCCTGGCCTATACCCGGGCCTGGGGCCCCAGCAACCTGATGCTCGGCACCACCGGCATGCTGGCAACGATTCTGGACAACGGCTCTGACGGCAACGACGGCGGCGCCTACAGCCAGAACCGCAACCTCGGCCTGGACGCGCAATACCAGTACATACTCGACCCGCATACCGTTACGGCACAGCTGGCCTATATGCAGCAGACCGTCAACTATTCGGCGAACTGGATCAACGCCAACGGCGGCAATCCATCCGACACCATCAACACGCTGCGCGCCAAACTGGCCTATACCTATATGGCCACCTATGGCGGCAGTGTGTCGCTGTTCAACACCACAGGCACCAGCAACCCGGCCAACATCACCAGCCCGGCGGCCGGTCTGGGCAACGCCAGCGGCGCCCCGGACGTCAGCGGCTCGACCCTGGAACTGTTCTACATCCCGATCCAGAACATGCGCCTGGGCGTGCAATACACGGCCTACGACAAATTCAATGGCAGTTCCAGCAACTACGATGGATTCGGCCGCAATCCCAGCGATAACAACACGCTCTACATGTACGCATGGTTTGCGTTCTAACCCCGCCGTACGGAGATTTGCCATGAACAAAACCCTTCTCTCTCTGGCCTGCGGACTGGCGCTGCTGAGTGCTGGTTGCTCCAACCTGGAGCGCTCACGCGACCTGGCTGACCCGTCGGTGTCCGGAAAAACCTATGCCGAACAGGTCTGCTCCAACTGCCACGGCCTGGACGGCAACCCGGTGTCACCGGGCTTTCCCCGACTGGCCGGCCAGCAAACCGAATACATCGTCAACCAGCTGAAAAACTTCCGCAGCCACCAGCGCCTGGACCCGCCGGGCTACCAATATATGTGGGGCCTGAGCCGCCACCTGACTGATGCGCAGATTGACAGCCTGGCCGACTACTACAACCACCAGGTAGCGAAACGCGAACCGGCAACCGGCAGCGATGCCAAAGAACTGGCCCAGGGCAAGAAGATTTTCGAACAGGGATTGCCGGAAGAAAATGTCATCGCCTGCATGTCCTGCCACGGCCCCTCGGGCCAGGGCATGGGCCCGTTCCCACGCTTGGCCTACCAGCACAGCGACTACCTGATCAAGCAGCTGAATGTGTTCCAGAACACCCAGCAGCGCCCGGGCACCCCGATGGATGCGGTGGTTCACCCCCTGACTGGTGACGACAAGTCCGCCGTCGCGAGCTACCTACAAGCTTTCCCGGACTGAAGCACTCCCAACACAATGACAGGATCACGCCATGATGAAACCCCTTCTTGCATGCATTGGACTGGTTGCGCTGACACTGCCCGCCTGGGCTGCCGACACCTATACCTTTGACCCGGAATACACCGCTGCCAGCTTTGAAGTCGACCACTTGGGCTTTACCACCCAGCGCGGTCGCTTCAACAAGGCCCAGGGACATGCGGTGCTCGACCTGGCCGCGCACCAGGGCGCGGTCGAATTCAGCATTGAAACCAACTCGCTCGACATGGGCAGCAAGGCCTGGACGGTGCACGTCAGCAGCGCCGGCCTGTTCGACGTGGAGCACTTTCCCAGCATCACCTTCAAATCCGACAACCTGCAGTTTGACGGCAACAAGGTGGTCGGCGCCGATGGCCAACTGACGCTGCTGGGCATCAGCAAACCGCTGCATGTGGTGGTCCAGGACTTCAGCTGCGGCATCCATCCGCTGAATAAAAAGGCCCTCTGCGCCGGCAATATCAGCGCCACGCTGAAGCGCTCCGACTACGGTATGGTGAAGTACATTCCGACCGTGAGTGACGAGATCAAAATCCATGTCCCAGTAGAGGCCTACCGCGACAAATAAGCCGCAGCGTGCGACGCCCATGGCAAGAAGACCTAGTGTGACCTGGCTGCGCACGCAGGGGCAGCGCACGCACCGGCAGCGCTACTGGCTCGCCCTGGGCCTGTTGGCCGCCCAGCTGGCGGCAAACGCGCAAACCTACCAGTTCGACAGCAAACACTGCATTCCCGAATTTGAATTCACCCACCTGGGTCTGACCCACCAAAGCGGGCGCTTTGACAACATCGAAGGCCAGGTAACGCTGGACCGCGCGGCCCACCAGGGCAGCGTGCTATTTGACATCGATGCGGCCTCACTGAACATGGGATTTGGCACCGAGACGCCAGATTCCGCCGGGTTCCGCATGCTGCGGGTGCGCGAGTTCACACACATCCGGTTCCAGTCGCAGCAGCTGTTTTTCAACGACCAGGACCAGGTCATTGCAGCAACCGGCCAGCTGACCCTGCTCGGCGTCAGCCGGCCCCTGACGGTATGGGTCCACAATTTTCGCTGCGCCCGCCACCCGCTGACGCGCACCGAGGTTTGCGCTGGCGCGATCCAGGCCACCGTGATCCGCTCGGACTTCGGCCTGCTTGACTTCATTCCCGCCATCAGCGATGCGATCCAGGTCAACGTACCGGTCGAAGCCTTCCGCCTGGCGCCCGGCACCACCGACGCAGACCCGGCAAGGCCCTAAAAGCCCGGCCTTGCTACACTGCCAGCGCCACTCCCGGCCGCGCCTATTCGAAGGAAGTTCACGCCATGCAAACCTCGTCCGACACCCTGGCCCAGAACCCGCTGGATCTGGTTTTACAACGCGTCGTCGATGTCCCCAGTGAGCGTGTCTGGGCGGCCTGGACCGAGCCCGCCTTGCTGCTGCAATGGTTCACCCCGGCGCCCTGGAAAACCGTGGCCTGCGAAATCGATCTGCGCCCGGGTGGCATCTTCAGCACCCAGATGCGGGGACCCGAAGGCCAGGAATTCAACAATGTCGGCTGTTATCTGGAAATTGTCGAGGGCCGCAAACTGGTCTGGACCGGTGCGCTCGGGCCGGGTTTCCGTCCGCTGTCCAAAGCCGCCCAAAGCCAGGCTCCCTTTCTGATGACCGCCGTGATTGCGCTGGAGCCGCTGGGCGCACAAACGCGCTATACCGCAACCGTATTGCATGGCGACGCCAACGCCTACCAGGCGCACAACCAGATGGGCTTCCATGTCGGCTGGGGCAAGGCCCTGGACCAGTTGGTGGCGCTAGTAGGTACCGCCTAGGCAGCGGCCTTCCGACGCACGCACGGTAGCGGGTGCTGACACACCACTGCCATGGGGCTCGGCTATATTGCGCGCTGTTTCAGGAGTTTCCCCATGCCCCTCATCAAACCGCTGGCGCTGATACTCGCCACCCTGTGCTGCGCCCTGGGCTCCGCCCATGCCGACAACTTGCACGAAGTCGACCCCATCAGCGTGCCCGGCGCGGCCCTGCAAAGCTTCGATATCAGTTTCATCGACCAGGCCAGCCAGCACTATTACCTGGCCGACCGCAGCAACCAGTCGGTGGATATTTTTGACGTTCGCACCGATCGCTTCATTGGCCGGGTTGATGGTTTTGTCGGCGTGCGCCTGAAAAATGGCAAACCCCAGGGCAACCGCTCCGGCCCCAACGGCGTGCTCTCCACCGGCCGCGAGATCTGGGCTGGCGATGGCGACAGCAGCGTCCGCGTAGTGGACGCCAGTACGCTGCAGCTGCGCCAGGTGCTGTCCACCGGCGGCAGCACCCGCCTCGACGAGATGGCCTACGACCCCAAAGACCAGGTTTTCATTGGCGTCAACAATGCCGAAAATCCACCCTTCGCAACGCTGTTTTCCACCCAGGACGGCCACACCGCCATCGGCAAGGTGCTGTTCCCCGACGCCAGCGATGGCGCGGAACAGCCACAGTACAACGCCGAAGATGGCCTGTTCTACCTTGCCATTCCGGAAATCGAGCAGCATCCTGACCAAGGTGCAGTGGCGGTGATCGACCCACGCAGCGCCCAGCTGCTGCGCATGCTGCCAGTGCCGCACTGCCATCCGACCGGACTGGCTTTTGGACCGGAGGGCAACTTCCTGCTGGGCTGTGGCGGCGATGGCAAGAAGATGCCGGCCCAGCTGACCATCATGAACGCCCGCAGCGGCCAGGTGGTGGCCGAGGTAGCAGGTATCGGCGGTGTTGACATGGTCGACTACAACCAGCACAACGGGCAGTATTACGCCGTGGCGCGCAGCACCGCGCAAGGCCCGGTGCTGGCCGTGATTGACGCACACAGCAACGCCCTGGTACAGACCCTGGCACTGCCTGGCGGCAGCCCGCACTCGGTGGCCTCAAGCGAGACCACTGGCAAGGTCTATGTACCGGTCGGCGCACTGCATGGCGGCGACGGCAGCATCCACGTGTTTGCGCCAGGCCCCTGAGGGCACCGCGCCGGAGTTCACAATTCGCTGGCGTCAATCAGGCTGTGCGGCAGGAACACCACCAGTAGCTCACAGCGGCTGGCATCCTCGATTTTGTGCAACAGGACATTGAAGCCGGTCATTGACCAGGCATTCGACTGCGGCGTGGCAAGCCCCAGGGAGCGTTGCGCAAGGTCCGCCCCGCCATCCGCGTTGGCGTTGGCGTTGGCGTTGGCGTCGGTGTCGGTGTCGGTGTCGGCACTGGCGCCATAGCGCGCGCTCAGACTGGCATTCAAGTCGGAATACTGCGCCGCACAGTGCAGCGGCGGATTCGACTGGCGCTGTTCAATGCGGCTGACGCGCCCGTCCCTGAAATAGAAAATGGCCTCGAACGGCTGGCTGAAAAACAGGCCATTGCGCAAGGCGTAACTGCCGCGCAGGCGGTGCGGCCCGAACACCGGCCGGTCCAGTTTCACCACTGCCGGCAACTGCTCCCGCAAGGCTGGTTCGCTCAGGCCAAGCAGCTTTTCATCGACGGCGTTGTCGGCCACGGCATGCCCCGCAGCCAGTGCCCAGACCGCAGCGAACAGCCAGTTCAGCGCACGCATGGCGTCTGTGGGGTTGGAAAAAACATGCCCGATTGTATAAATCGCCTGGCCGACCGGCGTCTGGCGCGGCACCTGGCCCGCCCATCCGCTGTCAAAGGCGGCAGCTGCCGGGCCGGGCAGGACCGAATAACACTGGATTTTTCCCGCTGCACTGATAAAAATAATAGTCGCCGCAACTTTCCTGTCAGGGTTTTCGTGCATGCTAGCAATAGCGTGTTCGGGCGCACATAGTCGGCCTGGGCACTATCCGCCATGCCGGCAAGTCACATTCGAAAGGTGCAAGCAATGAACATCAAGCACATTTTTGCCAGTACCCTGGTTCTGCTGTCTCTGCTCATGGGCGCGGCACTGGCTGGGCCAGCCTTCAGTGGCAAGGCGATTCTTACGGTGAGCGGAAAAATCGACGAAAAAAACCAAGCAAACGGATTTGCGCTGGACCTGGAAATGCTGGAAAAACTGCCCCAGCAAAACTTCAGCACCTTGACGCCCTGGGACAAAAAGCCGATCAAATTCACCGGCCCCCTGCTGCGCGACGTGCTCGCCCTGGTCAAGGCCAACGGCACCCGCATCAAGGCCATCGCCCTGAACGACTACCAGACCAGCATTCCCATATCCGATGCCACACGCTTCAATGTGATCGTTGCCTACAAAATGAATGACGAAACCATTCCGGTCAAAACCAAGGGTCCGTTGTTCATTGTGTATCCGTATGACCAGGACGAAACACTGCGCTCCACCGTCTACTACGAGCGTTCCGCCTGGCAACTCAAGGCCCTGATCATCGAGTAGGCCGCATGCTCCGCGCGCTGCGTTACCGCGGCCAGCCGTTCTGGCTTGCACTCACCACCATTGTTCTGTCCTTGGTCATGGTGGCCCTGCTGGTGATTGAATTTGCCCAGCGCAACGCCATCCGCCAGAGTCCCAACGGCCAGTCCGATTCGATCACCGCACTGGCCTTCCATTTCGAACGCGAGTACCTGCTGTTCCAGAAGGAACTGATCAAGGCCGCCGCCGCCAGCCCGGCCCAATATGACCCGGCGCAGCTGCAATTGCGCTTTGATATTTTGTCGAGCCGCATCACACTATTGCGCGAGAGCCGCGACATCAATATTTTGGAAGCACGTTCCGAATACCTCGACGTCATGCCGCAGGTGGAAGACCTGATGCACAAGCTGGAACCGGCTATTTCGGCGCATCCGTTCCCGCGCCAGAAGCTGATCCGCGCGGTGGCAGACTTGGATGGATTGGCCTTTTCAGTCCACGCACTGACCTTGGCGTCAATCTCCGAGTCGTCAAAAATACTCGAATCCAAAGAACACGAAGCCTTAAAGCAAAACGCCGGCATCATCGGCGTCTCATGCGCCATGCTGGCCCTGCTGCTGGCGGCCAGTTATGCGCTATTCGTACGCAACAAAAACCAGGAACAGGAACGCCGCCAGCAGGCACAAATGACGGCCGAGCTGCGCGACCTGAATGAGCACCTTGAGTCCAAGGTTGCCGAACGCACCCGGGCCCAGGAAAAAATCGCGCTGGAAGCGCAGCAGGCCTCGGTGCGTACCGCCGTGGCCTTGTCGCTGGTGGAAGCCACGCTGGAAGCGACCAACAACGGCATTTTGGTGGTCAATCGCGCTGGCGCCATCACCTCCTCCAACCAGCAGTTCGTGCGCATGTGGCGTGTTCCACCGGCATTGATGGCGCAGGGTGACGACCGGAAAGTGCTGCAATTCACCATCGACCAAATCAAGGACCCGCAGCAATACCTGACAAAAATAGACGCCATTTACAGCAATCCGGCCAAGGTTTCACGCGACACCGTGCATCTCACCGATGGTCGGGTCTTCGCCCGCTTCTCGCATCCGCAAAAACTGGGTGACGAAATTTTGGGCCGGGTCTGGAGCTTTCTGGATATCACCGACCAGGTTCAGGCCGAAGAGCGCATCCTGAAGCTGACCCAGGCGGTGACCGATGAACTGGAACTGTCCGAACGCCACCGCGGCCAGTTGCACGCCTTGCTGCAAGCCTTGCCGGAAATGGTCTGGATGAAGGATGTCAACGGCGTGTTCCTGTCCTGCAATGCCGCTTTTGAAGCCATGGTAGGCGCCAGTGCCGCCGACGTGATCGGCAAAACCGACGAGCACTTTGCCGACGCCGACGGCACGAATACGTTTCAGCACCATGACCGCGACGCCTTCCACAGTCCGACGCCGGTGGTGTATGAAGAATGGGTGCTGCACCGGGGCATTGGCCGCAAGGTGCTGCTGGAAACCACCAAGGTTGGCGTGCACGATGTGCAAGGTGCCCTGATCGGCGTGCTGGGCGTGGCCCGCGACGTCACACTGATGCGTGCGCTGCTGTCGGACCTGGAACAGGCCAAAGAAGACGCCCAGCGCTCGAACGAAGCCAAGTCGCTGTTCCTGGCCAATATGAGCCACGAAATCCGCACCCCGATGAATGCCATCATCGGCATGGCCGACCTGGCCCTGGGCACCGACCTGAGCGCGCGCCAGCGCAATTACATCGGCAAAATCAAAATTGCCTCCGACGGGCTGATGCACATCATTGACGACATTCTGGATTTTTCCAAGATCGAAGCCGGAAAAATGCAGATCGAAAACCTGCCCTTCGAACTGGAAGAAGTCTTCGAGCGGCTGTCCAGCCTGATGGCCCTGCGCGCCGAAAGCCAGGGCATCGAACTGGCCTACCAGGTTGCCGACGGCACACCTGCCGTGCTGGTTGGCGACGCCCTGCGCCTGGGGCAGATCCTGATCAATCTGCTGTCCAACGCAATCAAGTTTTCTTCCGGCGGCAACGTGCTGGTCAGCGTTGGCAGCACCCTGCTGCGCGACGATCTGGCGGAGCTGCATTTTTCCGTCAGCGACGAGGGCATCGGCATCTCCGAAGCGCAGATCGCGCAGATGTTCCAACCCTTCATCCAGGCCGATCCATCGACCACGCGGCGCTTTGGCGGCACCGGCCTGGGCCTGGCCATCTCACGCCACCTGGTGACGCTGCTGGGGGGGCGCATCTGGGTCGAAAGCCGCATTGGCCAGGGCAGCACCTTCCACTTCACGGCCCAGTTCACCTGCGGCCATGACCGCCGCCGCCAGGGCATCAACCAACTGGCAAGCCGCTTGGCCGCCAGCGCCGAGCGCCCGGTCCTGGTCGTAGACGACAATCCACTGGCGCGCAATATCCTGGTGCATCTGGTGCAACAACTCGGCCTGACACCGGTCGCCCTGGACAGCGGCGCCGCAGCGCTGGCCTGGCTGCGCGCTGCCGATGCTACGCCGGCGCTGGCCTGCCTGGTGGACTGGTTCATGCCAGAGCTGGACGGCATCGACACGATTGCCGAAATCCGTGCCCACCATGTGCAGCGTGCGCTGCCCTGCCCGCCCGTCATCTTGGTCACGGCGCACAGCCAGGACGAAACCCTGCGGCGTGTGCTGCACCACAGTGATGGGCTGTTAGCCAAGCCGGTGAGCGCGCGCAATTTGTGCGAAGAACTGGCGCGCTGTCTCGGCGTTACCGAGGCACTGCGGCCGCGCAACGGCAATAACCGCGGCACCAGTTTGCAATGGTCGCGTTTCCATGCGCTGGATGTCTTGCTGGTGGAAGACATGGATATCAACCGCGAAGTCATCAGCGAATTGCTCAGCGGCGTCGGCCTGCGGGTGCGCCAGGCGGCGCATGGTGCCGAGGCACTGCAGCAGGTGGCACAAAAAAAGCCCGATGTGATTCTGATGGACTGCCACATGCCGGTGATGGACGGCTACAGCGCAACCCGGCAGTTGCGCGCCGACCCGGCCTATGCCGACATCTCCATCATTGCGCTGACCGCCAGCGCCATGGCCGAAGATCGCCAGCGCTGCCTCGAAGCCGGCATGAACGCCTATGTGACCAAGCCGGTGCATCTGCAAAATTTGTACGAGCAGATGCTGCGCTGCCTGCCGCAGACCGCGCCGGCGGCAGCGGAAATGGCGGCGCCCGCACCAGCCAGCGACAGCGACGCCGAACTGCCCGATACCAGATTTCCGGGTATCGACAGTGCCCTCGGCCTGGCCCAGGTCGGCGGCAAGACGAGCCTGTACCTGCAGATTCTGAAAAAATTCCGCGACAACCTGGGCCGCCATTTTTCCAGCCAGTGCACCGAAGCTCTGGCCGCCGCCGACTGGCCCACCGCCGAGCGTCTGGCGCACTCCCTGAATGGCGTCAGCCGAACCCTGGGCGCCAGCGACCTGGCCGATGCCACCCTGGAACTGGAAGCCGCCATCGCCACACGCCAGCCGGACCAGATTGCGCCGCTGCTGGCCGAAGTGATCCAGCAATTGAAGCGCGTCTGCCTGGGGCTGGCCGGAATAGGCGCCGACAGCGTGGCGCCGCCGCCGGCACCACTGGCACTGGGGGCCGAGCAACGGCAACAGTTGCGGCGCCTGCAAACCCTGATTGCAGCGCGCGATTCCGAGGCCGCCGAACTGATCTACGACATCGCGGAGACCTTGCTGCAATCGCCATGGGGTCCCCAATGGAACGTCCTGGCGCAAGAAATAGCGCGCTATGAGTTTTCCGCAGCAGAACTGACATTGCAGCGTCTTCTCAACAGCATCGGTGAATGACATGCACGACAGTGGCGACCAGGACCCGATAGTGCAAGAACACACCAGCACGGTGCTGGTGGTCGATGACGTGCCCGAAAATATTGCCGTCCTGGCCGGTATCTTGCGTGACGAATACCGGGTCGTGATAGCCACCAATGGGCCGGACGCCCTGGCCCTGGCCCAGCGCACCCTGGTCGATCTGGTGCTGCTCGACGTGATGATGCCCGGCATGAGCGGCTATGAAGTTTGCGCGCAACTCAAACGCGACGCCGCAACCCGCGATATTCCAGTACTGTTTGTCACCTCGCTGGGCGAGCACTACAACGAGGAACGCGGCCTCACGCTGGGCGCCGTGGACTATCTGCAAAAGCCTTGCCACGCGGCAATTGTCCGGCTCCGGGTGCGGCTGCATTTACAACTGCACAACCAGAACCTGCTGCTGGAACGCCGCGTCAGTGAGCGCACCAAAGAGCTGGAAGATACGCGCAAGGAAGTGGTCCGGCGCCTTGGCCGGGCCGCCGAATACCGGGACAACGAAACCGGCATGCACGTGATCCGTATGAGCAAATCGGCACGGCTGATCGCACTGGCCGCCGGCCTGCCGCTGGCGCGCGCCAATCTGCTGTTTGAAGCTGCGCCGATGCACGACGTGGGCAAGATTGGCATACCTGACAGCGTGTTGCTCAAGCCCGGCAGCCTGAACCCGGAAGAATGGGCGCAGATGAAAACGCACCCGACGATTGGTGCCGAAATTATTGGCAACCACGACTCCGACCTGCTGCGCCTGGCGCGGCTGGTGGCGCTGACACACCACGAACGCTGGGACGGCAGCGGCTATCCGGCCGGGCTGGCCGGTGAAGCGATTCCGTTAGAAGGCCGCATCGTCGCGATTGCCGACGTGTTTGATGCGCTGACCAGTGCACGCCCCTACAAAGCCGCCTGGAGCACCGAAAAATCGCTCGCCCTGATGCGCGCGCAAGAGGGCAGCGCCTTTGAGCCGCGCCTGTTGCAGGCATTCCTGTCCATCGTTCCGGAGATTGAACAACTCCGGCTTGAATTCTCCGACGCGCACAGCTTCAACCAGGATTGGTAGCCGGCTTCGGGCGCCGGCTTGCGCGCCACAGCGCCGGAACCGCGCCACAATCGCATCAATCCGATATTCATGGCCAGGCCCGATGACAGAAATAGCCAGTATTTATTTGTGTGACGACGAAGACGATGTGCGCGGTGGCCTGTCCTTTCTGCTGCGCCATTGCGGCTTTGCGGTGCAGGCGTTTGCCAGCGGCAGCGCTCTGCTGGAGGGCATTGCCCTGGCGCCCACGCCCTTGCGCGCCATTTTTCTGCTGGACCTGGACATGCCGCCGATGGACGGCGACGCCGTGCATGACCAGCTGATCGCACGCGGTTACACCCAGTGCAGCCCGGTTATTTTTCTGAGTGGTCGCGGCACCATTGCACGGGCCGTCAGTGCCGTGAACAAAGGCGCCCTGGATTTTGTCGAAAAACCCTTGACCAACGACACCCTGCTGCCGCTGCTGCAGCGCGCCACCACGCTGGAAGCGCAACGCTTTGCCGAACGCCAGCGCTGCGACTTTCTGCGCTTTATGTGGGCCAAGCTGAGCCAGCAGCAACGCAAGGTGGCACTGCTGGTGGCCGCCGGTGATTTGAACAAGACGATTGCCAGCAAGCTGGAAATTGTGGAACGCACGGTGGAAATGCACCGCGCCAAAACCTTTGAAAAACTCGGCGTCGATTCACCCGCCGCACTGGCCACCACCATCGCGGCGATGAAGGCCTGTGGCATCGAGTGCGGCGCTGACGTGCCAGCCGCAGTGGGCGACAAATAGCCCGCCCGCGGCTATTTCAGACTCTGCGACAAATCGCCCATGGTGTCACGCACACCGGCGAGCGGCTCCAGGCCAAAGCGCCGCGTGATGAACTTCAGAATCGAGGTGGTGTCGTACTGGGTATGGTCGACAAAATGCCGCTTGACCCAGGGCGAAATCAGGATCGTAGGAATGCGTGTGCCTGGGCCCCAGCGGTCGCCTTTGGGCGGCGCCACATGGTCCCAGAAGCCGCCATTTTCATCGTAGGTAATGATGATGAGCGTGTGTTTCCACTGCGGACTGTGCTGGATTTTTTCCACCAGTTGGGCAATGTGCTCGTCACCGTCCATCACATCGGCATAGCCCGGATGCTGGTTCAAATTGCCCTGCGGCTTATAAAACACCACCTGGGGCAGCTGCCCCTGGGCAATGTCGTTCTGCAGCGCAGCGTAGTCTTTCAGGTGTTCGGCCCGCGCTTGCGTGCCAGGTGCGAAGCTGGCGAAATAGTTCAGCGGCTGGTGGTGCGGCTGAAAGTTGGGCGCACCATCGTTGCCCTTGTAGATCACCTTGCGCGGCAGTGCCGGGTCCTGCTGGCCGTCGGCCAGCGCCTGCTCCCAGGCACCGGAATACCAGGCCCAGCTGACGCCCTTGGCCGACAAGCGGTCGCCTATGGTGGGCGCGGTTTGCGCCGGCAAGGGATGTTTGGCTGGGTCGGACAGCGCCAGGTCGCCGCCGGCGGCCGGTGGCAGGCCGCTGGGCTGGTAAGGCGGCTGTATCGTATTCACCGCGAAATCGTCCGGCGTGATGGCGCCGTTGGCGACCCAGTCCGGTGGCGCCAACAGGGCACTGCTGGCCGCACCGGATTTGCGCAACAACTTCTTGCCATCGGCATCCAGCGCCGCCTTCATGGCCACCGGCGCATTCGGATAGCTGGGTGTGCAGGCACACACCAGCCACATGTGGTTCAGGAACGAGCCGCCAAAGGCGCCCATGAAAAAATTGTCGGCCAGCGTGTATTGGCGCGCCAGTTGCCACAGCTTCATGGACGAACCGTCGTAATAGCCCATGCTCAGGCCGCCAGCGTCCGAGACCGCAGCAAAGTGCGAATTGCTGCCGCCGTTGATCTGTTCCTGGTTTTCATAGAAGCGGTGCACCAGATCACGCGTGAGCTGGTTGATGCCCAGCCGGTAGGGCGGCAGGTCCAGGCGGAAGGGGCGATTCGGCAGCGGCGCCTGATCGGCAAACACCGGGTCTACTTCGCCACGCTGGCCACGCTCTTTCCATACCGGCGGCAAAGTCTTCAGCGGCGTGCCGTCGGTATCCTCCTGCAGGTACTGGGCGGGCGCCAGGTGCTGCACGCCATTGGCGCCAGGAAACAGGCCATAGAGGTGGTCGAAGCTGCGGTTTTCGCCGTAAATAACCACCACATGATCGATATTTTTCAGGTCACTGGCGCTGGCTGGCGCAGTGGCTGCAGCGGCAGCGGCGGCAATTAAAAACAAGGCTTTGCGCATGACTTCTCCGGAAGACGTATTCGTTCGGGAAGGCTAATAGCCGCACATGACATATTTATTTCAAGCACCGCTATTGCGCCTGCACCCTGGCGCGGTACTGTGCAACAGGCGCAGCGCAGCGGCGCGGCCAATTGCGCAACGCAGAACAGTACCAGGCGCCTGGGCGGCAGAAAATGCGCCAGCTGCAAAGCGACCGCGGCGCAGCGGTCTGTGACGTCAGTTCGGAAAGTTTCAAAATCACGCGCTTGCCGATGGTCGATCAGATGCCGATCACCGGACGACCACAGGAACGCAGCATGCCGCGCTTAGGCGTTCTCCTTGGCGCTCCAGCGCATATTGCAGGGATTGAGCACGTCATCAGCCCAGGGCAAGCCAAAGGCGTATGCCAGATAGGTATCGGAATTGCGCGCACGCATGGCGACACGATCAACAAACCGGCTTTATTTTTTGGTTCTTCGTCAATTTCACTGTGATTTTTCCCTTGCTGCGGGACAATCCAGTGATTCAATATTTTCATCTTGAGCAAGAAAGACACCGCGCTGTATGAGCATCTTCTTGGACTGAAGGCCCCATGGTCTGTCAAGAAGGTTGACCTGTCCTTGGCCGAACAGCGTGTGGTGGTCGAAGTGGTTTTGAAGAAGGGTCAGGTCTGGGGCGACCCTACCGA
>CAIUDG010000113.1 GCA_903897925.1 uncultured beta proteobacterium
CAAAAGGAAGCAGCATGAGCACCACCGCATTGAAAGAATGGCCCCTGTGGGAAGTTTTCGTTCGCAGCAAGCAGGGCCTGGAGCACAAGCACTGTGGCAGTCTGCATGCCGCTGATGCACAGCAGGCACTGCAAATGGCACGCGATGTCTACACCCGGCGCCAGGAAGGCGTGAGCATCTGGGTGCTGCCCTCGGCGGCCATCACGGCGAGCGGCCCGGACGACAAGGAAGCGCTGTTCGAGCCAGCCGCCGACAAGATTTACCGCCACCCGACCTTTTACGAGATTCCGGAAGAAGTGGGGCACATGTAATGGCGTCGCACACTGATTACCTGCTGCACCTGGCCGACAATGCCGTGGTGCTGGGCCAGCGCAATGCCGAGTGGTGCGGCCACGGCCCGATTCTGGAAGAAGACCTGGCCATGGCCAACAACAGTCTGGACCTGATCGGCCAGGCGCGCCTGCTGTACCAGCAGGTTGCCGCCTTGCGCGCTGATGGCAGTACCGAAGACCGCCTGGCCTATTTCCGCAACGAACAGGAATTCAGCAACTTTACGCTGCTGGAACTGCCGCACAGCACCGCGCTGGCGCCGACTGCCGCCGGTTCGCGCGACTACGCGGTAACGATTGCCCGCAACTACCTGTACAGCGCTTATATGGCCCTGGTGTGGGAAGCCCTGGCCGCGTCCTGCGACGCGCAGCTGGCGGCGATCGCTGCGCGTTCCCTGAAGGAAACCCAGTACCACTTGCGCCACGCCAGCGACTGGCTGCTGCGCATGGGCGACGGCACCGAGGAATCACACCAGCGCATGCAGGCGGCACTCGACCACCTGATGCCCTATACGCAGGAATTCTGGCTCGCCCCGCCGGCGCATGCCGCCGCGCTGCAGGCCGGCATCGCCATCGATCCGGCCATGCTGCGTGCCGCCTGGGACGCCGAAGTCGACGCCACGCTGGCACAGGCCACCTTGCGCCGACCTGCGGCGCAGGGTTTTGTGCCAACCGGTAGCCAGCGCTTGCACTCCGAACACCTGGGCTTTCTGCTGGCTGAAATGCAGTGCCTGGCACGGGCCCATCCCGAGGCGGTCTGGTGATGGCTGGCAGCAGCGTTCGCTTGCCCCAGGGACCGCTGGCCGCGATGGCGGACAGCGATCCGCTGGCACACGTCTGGACGTTGCTGGAGTCGGTCACCGACCCGGAAATTCCGGTGGTCTCGCTGCGTGAAATGGGCGTGTTGCGCGCCATCACGCAAAGCGCTGCCGGCTTGCAAATCACCATCACCCCGACCTACAGCGGATGCCCGGCGATGGACCAGATGGAAGACGATATCCGTCTGGCCCTGCAGCAGGCCGGCCTGCAGGGCGAGGTGATTACCCGGCTGGCGCCGGCCTGGTCGAGTGACTGGATCACCGACACTGCGCGTGACAAGCTGCGTGCCTATGGCATTGCACCGCCGCAGGGCCGCCACTGCAGCGCTGCGGCGGCCACGCCGCCAGCCCAGGTGGTTCAGCTGGCGCCACGCCGCGCTGCGCCGCCCGCGCTGGTGCCGTGCCCGCAATGCGGCTCCGAGGACACCACCGAAACCTCGCACTTCGGCTCCACCGCCTGCAAGGCGCTGTACCGCTGCCTGGCGTGCCGGGAACCCTTCGACTATTTCAAACCGTACTGAGTCCGCTCTATGTCAACTCCTTCCCGTTTTCATGACCTGCGCGTTGCCCAGGTCCGACCCGATGCTGCCGGTGCGGTGGCCATCACGCTGGATGTGCCGGAGGCACTGGCCGCCAGCTTCGCCTTCAAGCCGGGCCAGTTCCTGACCCTGCGCGCGCAAATCAATGGTGCCGACGTGCGCCGCAGTTATTCCATCTGCAGCTCGCCGCGCCTGCTGGCCCGACGCAAGCAGCTGGAAGTCGGCATCCGCCCGGTGCGCGACGGCGTGTTCTCGAACTGGGCGGCGCAGGCGCTGCGCAGTGGCGACACGCTGGCGGTAATGGCACCCGAAGGGCGCTTTGTATCGACGCGCGAACGCGCCCTGCACCGGGTCGGCTTTGCCGCCGGCTCTGGCATCACGCCGATTCTGTCGATCATGCAAAGCACGCTGGAAGAGCAGCCCGAAGCCAAATTCACCCTGGTCTATGGCAACCGCAATATGGCCGGCGTGATGTTCAACGAAGCCTTGCAGGACATCAAGGACCGCTACCCGGACCGCGTCACCATGGTCCACATCCTGTCGCGCCAGGCGCAGGAGTCGGACTTGCTGGAAGGCCGGATTGATGGCGCCAAGGTGCGCCAGATCATTGACACGCTGTTGCCGGTGGCAAGCATGGACGAAGTTTTCATTTGCGGCCCCGAAGGCATGATCGAGGCGACCCAGAACGCCTTGCTGGAAGCCGGCGTCAAGGCCGAGCGCATCCACGCTGAGCGCTTCACCTCGCCGGGTTTTGATAGCCTGACCCCGGCGCAACGCCTGGCGGCGTTGGCGCAACCGGCGGCGGCGTCGGCCGCTGGCGCGGTGGCCCTGACCGTGATCCTGGACGGCAAGCAGCACCAGCTGCGCATGCAGCCCGAACAACGCATTCTGGACGTGGCGCTGGCGGCCGGCCTGGACCTGCCGTATTCCTGCAAGGGCGGCGTCTGCTGCACCTGCCGCGCCAAAGTCATGGACGGCAGTGTGCAGATGGACAAAAACTTCACGCTGGAAGCCTGGGAAACCGACAAAGGCTTTGTCCTTTCTTGCCAGTCGCGCCCGACCAGCCCGGCCGTCACGCTGTCTTACGACGAACGTTAAACCGCACTCTCCTTTCTTTTTTTCACACCATGTCTGACACCCTTCAAAGTTATATCGCCGGTCGCTGGATCGGCACCGAGGCGGCACAAACCCTGCGCAGCGCCATCAATGGCAGCGCCGTCGCCCGCACCCACGCCGAGGCCATCGACTTTGGCGAAGCGCTGCAGCATGCGCGCCGCCAAGGCCTGTCCGGTTTGCTGGCACTCGATTTCCAGGAGCGCGCGCAACGCCTCAAGGCGCTGGCCAAATACCTGCTGGAACACAAGGAATCGCTGTACGCCATCTCGGCCCATACCGGCGCCACCCGCGCCGACAGCTGGATCGACATCGAAGGCGGCGCCGGCACTTTGTATGCCTATGCCAGCATCGGCTCCAACGAGTTGCCCAGCGGCAACCTGCTGCACGAAGGCCCGGCCTTTGCCATCGGTAAAAAAGGCGGCTTCTCCGGCACCCACGTGCTGGTGCCGCGCGGCGGCGTGGCGGTGCACATCAATGCCTTCAACTTTCCGATCTGGGGCCTGCTGGAAAAGTTTGCGCCCAGCTTCCTGGCCGGCATGCCGTGCATTGGCAAACCGGCCACCGCCACCAGCTACCTGACCGAAGCGGCGATGCGCCTGATCGTCCAGTCCGGCATCCTGCCCGAAGGCAGTCTGCAACTGGTGGTCGGTGGCACTGGTGATTTGCTGGACCGCCTGGATGGCAGCGACGTGGTGACTTTCACCGGATCTGCCGACACCGCCGCCAAACTGCGTGCGCACCCTAACCTGATCCGCCAGTCGGTGCCGTTTACTGCGGAAGCCGATTCGCTGAACTGCGCCATCCTCGGCCCCGACGTGACGCCGGATGATGAAGAATTCGCCCTGTTCGTGCGCGAAGTGGCACGCGAAATGACCACCAAGGCTGGACAGAAGTGCACCGCCATCCGCCGCGCCATAGTGCCGCGCCAGCACCTGGACGCGGTGGCCGAACAGCTGCGCGCGCGCCTGGCCAAGACCGTCGTCGGCGACCCGGCCGACGAACGCGTGCGCATGGGCGCTCTGGCCTCGCATGCCCAGCAGGCCGACGTTGCCGAGCGCGTGGCGCTGCTGCGCCAGGACTGCGAACAAATCTATGGCGCCGCCGATGCGGCGCCCTGGGTCGGCGAGGGCTGCGCCCAAGGGGCCTTCTTTGCACCAACGCTGTTGCTGTGCCGCAGCCCGCTGCAGACCGCATCGGTGCACAACCTGGAGGCCTTCGGCCCGGTCAGCACCCTGATGCCCTACGACACCCTGGACGAGGCGCTGGAACTGTCGGCGCGCGGCAAAGGCAGCCTGGTCGCCACGCTGGTGACGCACGACAGCGGCGTCGCCGCCCAAGCGATTCCGCGCATGGCCGCCTGGCATGGTCGCCTGCACATTTTGGACCGCGAAGCGGCGGTCGAATCCACCGGCCACGGATCACCGCTGCCGACGCTCAAGCACGGCGGTCCGGGCCGTGCCGGCGGTGGTGAAGAGCTGGGTGGCCTGCGCGCCGTGAAGCACTTCCTGCAACGCGCGGCAGTGCAGGGCTCGCCCAGCATGCTGAGCGCGGTGACTGGGGAGCATGTGCGTGGTGCGCGGGTCAATGACACGCCGGTCCATCCGTTTCGCAGTTACTTCGAAGACCTGAAAATTGGCGACTCGCTGCTGACGCACCGGCGCACCGTCGGCGAGGCCGACATCGTCGCCTTCGGCGGCATATCGGGTGACTATTTCTACATGCACTTCGACGAAGTGGCGGCCAAGGAGTCACCGTTTGGCAAGCGCATTGCGCACGGCTATTTTGTGCTGTCGGCGGCGGCCGGGCTGTTTGTCTCGCCAGCCCCGGGCCCGGTGCTGGCCAACTACGGACTGGACACGCTGCGCTTCGTCAAACCGGTAGGCATTGGCGACACGATCCAGGCGCGCCTGACCGCCAAGCGTAAGATCGACCGCAACAAGAAAGACGCCAAAGGCGTCGGCCAGGGCGTGGTGGCCTGGGATGTGGAAGTAAGCAACCAGCACGGCGAGCTGGTGGCCAGCTACGACATTTTGACCCTGGTGGCGAAACGCGGCTGACCTTGCTGCGCAGGGCTGGCCTGGCATGTTGGCTTTGTGCGCATGCCGGTTCGGCCTGCGCTGCCATCCATCTGCGATGGACGCCGCTGAAGCAGTAGTAGCCGTTGAAGCCACACGCGCTGCAGAGGCCGCCGCGCAGGCGGCGCCTCATCAGATGCGCGGGATGACTGTGTCTTGAATTTTCTGGGCCAGCTGGCCGATCGCCATGGCCGCCGCCGAGCCGGGCAGGGACAGCGTCAGCAGCTGGCGCCGCATGACCGCCTGGCGCACTGCCGGGTCGGCGGGAATGTCGCCCATGTGCACCAGCTTGATCGGGCGGCCCGGTTCGGTGGTGACAAAGCGGTCCAGCACCTGTTGCAGCTGTACCGTGATGGCGCGGCCATCGCCCAGGCGGGCGGTTTGGTTGATCACCATGCGGATCACCTGGCGTTTTTGCTGGCCCACCAGCACCTTGATGGTGGCGTAGGCGTCGGTCAGCGAGGTGGGTTCGGGGGTGGCCACCACAATCACTTCGGAGGCCAGCGACACGGCAAACAGCACCACGTCGGAAATACCGGCGCCGGTGTCCAGCAGCACGATGTCGTAATGCGGCACCAGGCCATTCATGATGCGCAAAAAGTCGTCGCGCACTTCGGGGGTCAGGCGCGAATACTCGACCATGCCGGAGCCGGCCAGCAGCACCGAGAAGCCGCCTGGGGCGCGGATGATTGCGTCTTCCAGTTTGGCTTTGCCGGTGAATACGTCGTGCAGCGTGACCTTGGGGTAGAGGTTCAGCACCACGTCCAGATTGGCCAGACCCAGATCGGCGTCCAGTACCAGCACGCGCATGCCGCGCTTGGCCAGTGCCGCCGCCAGATTGGCCGAGACAAAGGTTTTACCAACGCCGCCTTTGCCGCTGGTGACGGCGACCACCTTGCCCAGTGGCTTGAGTGGTACCGACGGGGCCGGCGCAGCGGCTGCGGGCGCAGAATTCACTTCTTCAGTCATCAATTAATCCTCTGCGCCACGGCGTTGGCCGTGGTGTCGCCAGTGGCGCCTTCGATCCAAGCGGGATCGCCCAGTGCCAGGTGACCAAAAAGCATGTTTTTTTCTTCTGCGCTGACAAAAATTTCTTGCTGGGAGTCGAGGAAGACGCGGTTGCGGCCTTCGCTCTTGGCCCGGTACAGCTGCACATCGGCGCGCTCGGTCCACAACGCTGCGGTGGAACGAACCCATTCCGGCGCGTAGGCGCCGCCAATGCTGACACTGATGTGGATTTCGGTGCCGATGGCAATCGGCACCGCCATGTCCTGCAGCGTTTGCCGGATGCGTTCGGCAATGGTCTCGCCGTAATAGGCATGGCAGTTGGGCAGCACCACCGCAAATTCTTCGCCACCAAAACGCGACACTGTGTCCATGGGGCGCACACATTTGCCCAGCGCTTCGGCCACCGCCTTGAGCACCAGGTCACCGGCGTGGTGGCCATAGGTGTCATTGACTTTCTTGAAGTGGTCGATATCGATCATCAGCAACAGTGCCGGGTCGCCCGAGCGTGCCACCATGTCAATGGTGCGGTCCAGCACGGCATTGAACTGGCGCCGGTTGGACAGGCCGGTGAGCGGGTCGCGCAGCGACAGTTCGCACAGGCCATCAATCACGCCCTGCAGGTATTCCTGCGGCGAAGCGCCGCTGGGCAAGGGGGCCAGCCCGGCATCCCGTCCCAGCAATGCCCGCGCGTCTGCAAGACGCAATTGGTCCAGATCGACGAGGGACGGTGAAGTAGGGGATGCCACTTGGGTGCTCGGTAGGTTGGCTCGAAGTCTAACAGGTCGCACGCCCGGTATTGGGCGCAATTCGGCCGATAAATGGCGGTAAATCGGGGCTTAAGGCGGACATGCAACAGGTGAATGGGTGGCGTCGCCGCATACACTGCAGTGGGCGTTGCGGGGCAGGCGCACGCTGGTCCACGCCATGGTGCGGCCGTCCAGCATCAGCAGCCGGCCACGCAGGGGGTCGCCGGCACCGGTGATCAGCTTCAGTGCTTCGGCTGCCTGCATGGCGCCGACGATGCCGACCAGTGGCGCGAACACGCCCATGGTGGCGCAGCGTTGCTCTTGCATCGCGGTGTCGGGCGGGAACAGGCAGGCGTAGCAGGGTGCTTGCGCGTCACGGCTATCGTAGACGCTGATCTGGGCGTCGAACTGGATCGCCGCGCCCGAGACCAGCGGCACCCGGTGGCGCACACAGGCGGCATTGATGGCCTGGCGGGTGCTGAAGTTGTCGCTGCAGTCCAGCACCACGTCAACGCCAGGCAGCCACTGGTCCAGCAGGGCCGGTTCAGCGCGTTGTGCCAATGCCACGACGTCGACCTCGGGATTGAGTTCGTGCAGGGTGCGGCGCAGGGATTCGACTTTGGGCAGGCCGACGCTGTCACTGCGGTGGGCGATCTGGCGTTGCAGATTGGTCAGGTCGACCTGGTCATGGTCGGCCACGCTGATTCTTCCGACGCCGGCACAGGCCAGGTACATGGCGGCCGGCGAGCCCAGGCCACCGGCACCGATCAGCAGCACATGCGCGCCGAGGATGCGCTGCTGCCCTTCAATGCCGATTTCCTCGAGCAGGATGTGGCGTGAGTAGCGCAGCAGCGCGGCGTCCTGCATGGCGGCGCTATTCTTCTTTTTTGGCTTCCTGGCGCTCGACCTGGGTCTTGCTGACCACCACGGCTTCGCCCTTGAGCTGGTGCACGGCCTGGATCAGCTGGAAGTCTTTGTCGGAACCGAACTCCGGCGGCTTGCGCTCCGAGGCCGGCTTGCGCGACTCTTCTTCCAGGCGCTTGAGGGCTTCCTCGCGGGCCTTTTCACGGCTGGTGTCCTTGGCTTCTTCGCCCTGGCCGCTGGTCAGGTGCTTGTCGTAGTCGGCTTCGCGCATGCGCAGGATGGCGTACGGGCTGCCTTCTTCGGTGTCATCCACCAGCACGTCCGGCACGATGCCCTTGGCCTGGATCGAGCGACCGCTGGGGGTGTAGTAGCGCGAAGTGGTAATCTTCAGGCCGGTGTCCGGTCCGAGGCTGCGGAAGGTCTGCACCGAACCCTTGCCAAAGGTCTGGCTGCCCATCAGCGTGGCGCGTTTGTGGTCTTGCAGGGCGCCGGCCACAATTTCGCTGGCGGAGGCCGAGCCTTCATTGACCAGCACCACCAGCGGCACTTTTTTCAGGCCGGCCGGCAGCGCCTTGATGGCGTCAACACCCGGCAGGCCGCGGTAATCCTCCGGCGTGGCCTTGAGCACTTGCTTGCTTTCGACGGTCTGGCCGTTGGTGCTGACCACCACGGCGTTGTCGGCCAGGAAGCTGGAGGAAATGGCCACGGCGGCATTCAGCAGGCCGCCCGGATCGTTGCGCAGGTCCAGCACAAAGCCCTTGATCTTCGGGTCTTCCTTGTAGATTTCGCTGACTTTCTTGGCGAAATCTTCCACCGTGCGCTCCTGGAACTGGTTGATGCGCACCCAGGCGTAGCCGGGTTCGATCAGTTTGCCGCGCACCGACTGTTGTTTGATTTCCTCGCGGATGATGGTGACCGAGAAGGTGCGGTTTTCGTCCTTGCGGTAGATCGTCAGCACGACTTTGGTGGCGGGCTCGCCACGCATGCGTTTGACAGCGTCGTTCAGGCTCAGGCCCTTGACGGCGGTATCGTCGATCTTGGTGATCAGGTCGTTGGGCTTGAGGCCGGCACGGTAGGCTGGCGAGTCTTCAATCGGCGAGACCACTTTGACCAGACCGTCTTCCTGGGTGATTTCAATGCCGACGCCGACAAATTTGCCGGAGGTGCCTTCCTTGAATTCCTTGTAGGACTTTTTGTCGAAGTACTGGGAATGCGGGTCCAGGTTGGACACCATGCCGGAGATGGCGTCGGTGATCAGCTTTTTGTCGTCCACCGGTTCGACATAGTCGCTCTTGATCATGCCGAACACGGCTGCGAGTTGCTGCAGCTCTTCGAGTGGCAAGGGCGCCAGCGTGTTGCGCGCGACGGTCTGCAGGGACACGGTGGTCAGGGCTCCGGCCACCACGCCGATGGCTACCCAGCCCGAAATTTTCAATTTTTGACCCATAAATATTCCTGTACCGCCTCAAATCAATAATCGTCCCGGGTGGCGCTGGCTGCCCTTGCAGCAGCAGCACCCGGGGGGTGTGGCCTTAGGCCTTGCCTTGCGAGGCAACCGCGGCTGCGGCCTGGGCTGCAGCCTGTGCATCGCCCAGATAGTAGTGCCGGATGGGCTTCAGTGCTGCATCCAGTTCATAGACCAATGGAATGCCATTGGGGATATTCAGTCCGACGATGTCGGCATCCGAGATTTGGTCCAGGTATTTGACCAGGGCGCGGATCGAGTTGCCGTGCGCTGCTACCACCACGCGCTTGCCGGCCAGAATCGCCGGTGCAATGGATTCGTTCCAGAACGGCATGACGCGGGCCACGGTGTCTTTCAGGCACTCGGTCAGCGGCACTTGCTCGGCGGCCAGTTTGGCGTAGCGCAGGTCGCCACGCTCGCAGCGGGGGTCGCTGGCTTCCAGCGCCGGTGGCGGGGTGTCGTAGCTGCGGCGCCAGGTCAGCACCTGGGCATCGCCGTATTGTTTGGCCATGTCGGCCTTGTTCAGGCCCTGCAGCGCGCCGTAGTGGCGCTCATTCAGGCGCCAGCTGTGCGCAACCGGCAGCCAGGTGCGGTCCATTTCGTCCAGGCAGTGCCACAGGGTGCGGGTGGCGCGCTTGAGTACGCTGGTGTAGGCCAGGTCAAATTCGTAACCTTCGGCCTTGAGCAGGCGTCCGGCATTCTTGGCCTGTTCGACGCCGGTGGGTGTGAGATCGACATCGGTCCAGCCGGTAAAGCGGTTTTCCAGGTTCCAGGTGGATTCGCCGTGGCGCACGAGAACAAGTTTGTACATGGTTTCGGGTGAAAAGTGATGGGCAATGGGCCCGACGCATTCGGGGCACAGCACAACATTCTAAAATGCCAGCTTCGTGCTTTTAAGGCACGCACCAACAAACAAGGAACAAAGTGAAATTTATTTTAGATAACTGGGTGCTGATCTCTCTGGCCGTGGTCTCTGGCGCCATGCTGCTGCAGCCCATGTTGATGGGCGGCGCCGGCACCGGCCTGAGCGCGGTCGCCGCCGTGCAGCTGATTAACCGCGAAAAAGCCGTGGTGATCGACGTGCGTGAAGCCTCCGAGTTCGCCGAAGGCCACCTGGTGGGTGCAAAGAACATTCCGCTGGCCGACCTGGAAGCCAAGCTGGGCACTGCGGTAAAAAACAAGGCGCTGCCGCTGATTCTGGTGTGCCGCTCCGGTGCCCGTTCCGGCGCTGCGCTGGCCACCGCGAAAAAACTCGGTTTTGCCCAGGCCCAATCGCTGGGTGGCGGCATGAACGCCTGGAAGACCGCCAAGCTGCCGGTTGAAAAGGCCTGAATTCCTAGGAGAAATAGCCATGCAAGCTGTAAAGATGTACACCACTGCGGTCTGCCCCTACTGCGTTCAGGCCAAGCGTCTGCTGCAGGCGCGCGGCGTGCAGCAAATTGAGGAAGTCCGGGTCGATGCCAACCCCGACGAGCGGGTCCGCATGATGGAACTCACCGGTCGGCGCACGGTGCCGCAAATTTTCATTGGCGCCACCCATGTGGGGGGCTGCGATGACCTGATGGCTTTGGACCAGCAAGGCGGTTTGCTGACTTTGTTGCAGGCCAGCTGACATAATCCCGCAGCATAATCGTCACGGTTATTTTTGTTTCGCCCGCCTGAGGGCTTCAGGCGGGCTTCGTTTTACTTAGAAAGAGCTTTTCATGGCCGATCAAACCCCCGTATTCCAGATCCAACGCGTTTACCTGAAGGAAGCTTCGCTGGAGCAACCCAATTCCCCGGCCATCCTGCTCGAGCAGGAACAACCGTCGGTGGACATCCAGCTGGGTGTCGAAGGTACGCCCGTGGCCGAGGGCGTTTTTGAAGTTAGCGTGACCGCCACGGTGCACACCAAGATCAAGGACAAGACCGTGTTCCTGGTCGAAGCCAAGCAGGCCGGCATTTTTGAAATCCGCAATCTGGAAGCCGAACAACTGAACCAGCTGATGGGCATTGCCTGCCCGCAAATCGTTTATCCCTACCTGCGTGGCAACGTGGCGGATCTGGTTCAGCGCGCCGGTTTTCCTCCGGTGCATCTGTCGGAAATCAATTTTCAGGCCATGTACGAGCAGCAGCGCGCCAGCACGGAAGGCGCCGAGTCGACCAGCCTGCCGCAATAAGCGACAGCACACAGTGCCCACGGCCATGGTTCGCACAGGCGGCTTGCAGTGAAGATTCTGGTGTTGGGCGCGGGCGCCTGGGGCACCGCTATGGCGCTGAGCGCCTGCAGCGTGGCCGGGGCGCACCAGGTCACGCTGTGGGCGCGTGACCCGGCGCAGGCAGCGGCCCTGTCGGCACAGCGGCAAAACAGCCGTTATCTGCCCGATGCCGCTTTTCCTGCCAGCCTGCAGATTGTCGGTGGCGATCTGGCCGGTCTGGGCGCCACCCTGGCGCAGCAAGACCTGATAGTGGTGGCCACGCCGATGGCCGGTTTGCGTGCCATGCTGAGCCAGCTGCGCACGCTGCAGCGGCCAATTGTCTGGCTCTGCAAGGGTTTTGAGCAAGCGCAGGACGGCGCCTTCGGTTTGCTCGGCCACGAAGTGCAGGCGCAGGTGGCGCCGGCACTGCGCACTGGTGTGCTCAGTGGTCCCAGTTTTGCCCAGGAGGTTGCCAGCGGCAAGCCGTCGGCGCTGGTGGCAGCGAGCCGCCTGCCCGATGTGCGCGAGGCCATGGTGGCGGCGTTCCACAGTCCCAATCTGCGGGTGTATGCCAACGACGACCTGGTCGGCGTGGAAGTCGGCGGCGCGGTGAAAAATGTGCTGGCCATCGCCACCGGTTTGTGCGACGGCCTCCAACTCGGCATGAACGCACGCGCAGCCCTGATCACGCGCGGCCTGACCGAAATGACACGCCTGGGCCTGGCCCTGGGCGCACGCGCCGAAACCTTCATGGGCCTGAGTGGCCTGGGCGATCTGGTGCTGACGGCCACCGGCGATTTGTCACGCAACCGCCGCGTTGGCCTGGCGCTGGCCCAGGGCAAGACCCTGCAGCAGGCGGTCGAAGAACTTGGCCATGTCGCCGAAGGCGTGTATTGCGCGCGCACCGTGCTGCAGCGCGCGCAGGGTCTGGGTGTGGAAATGCCGATTGCCGGCTGCGTGGTCGCCCTGCTGGACGGGCGCATGCACGCCGCCCAGGCGGTGGCGGCCCTGATGGGGCGCGAACCGGGTACCGAAGTCAGCGCAGCCTGAACCCAGGCGCCGCGTGCTGCGCACAGGCGCCGGGCGCGCCATGTTGCGCCGCGCGTTGGGCGTTGGTTTAGCCCGCCGCCACCCGTTTGCCGATATGGGCCATGGCGGCTTCCACCTGGTCCACCAGAATCAGGCACAGCTCGCCGTCTTGCAAATGGTCCATCGCCAGGTCAATGGCGACAAATTCGCCGTGCACTTCGCTGGTCTTGCGGGTGCGGCTGGCGCCGTGCAAACCCTGGCGCAGCAAGGCAATCACTTCACCGTCCTGGCGGCCACGCTGGCACTGGTCTTCAAACAGCACCACTTCATCAAAGGCGGCGCCCAGAATTTCGGTTTGCTGGCGGATGTCCTGGTCACGCCGGTCGCCAGCGCCGCTGATGACCACCACGCGTCGGCTTGCCGGCATGGCTTCTACCGCGCGCACCAGGGCCGCCATGGCGTCCGGGTTGTGGCCGTAATCGGCGATCACGGTGGCGCCGCGGTACTTGAACAGATTGAAGCGGCCGGCCGCATTGTCGTTGTCATTGGAAAACGAACCGAGGCCGTTTTCAATGGTGCTCCAGTCCAGCTTCAGGGCCCAGGCAGCGGCCACGCTGGCCATGACGTTTTCCACCTGGAAGCCGATGGCGCCGTCCATGGTGATCGGAATCTTGCGCAGCGGAATGTGGTGCGCAAAGCTGCCTTTGCTGGCCACCAGATGGCCGTCTTCAACGTAGACCACGGCGTTGCCCTGGGCCCGGTGCGTGGCCATCACCGGATGGTGTTTGTCCAGCGCAAAGAAGGTTACCGTGCCTTTGGTCTTGGCCGCCATGGTGGCGACGTTCGGGTCCGCCGCGTTGAGCACGGCGACACCGCCCGGGGCGACGTTTTGCACGATCACGCGCTTGAGCACCGCCAGTTCGTCGACGGTGGTGATGTAGTTCAGGCCAAGGTGGTCGCCGGCACCGACGTTGGTGACCACGGCGACATCGCAGCGGTCAAATGCCAGGCCCTCGCGCAGCACGCCGCCACGCGCGGTTTCCAGCACGGCGGCGTCGACATCCGGGTGCAGCAGCACGCTGCGGGCACTTTTGGGGCCGCTGCAGTCGCCGGTGTCAATGCACTGGCCGTCGACGTAAACGCCGTCGGTATTGGTCATGCCCACGCGCATGCCGTTGACTTTGAGCAGGTGCGAAATCAGGCGCACGGTGGTAGTCTTGCCGTTGGTGCCGGTAACCGCGACCACCGGGATGCGGCCGTTCTGGCCGTTTTTGAACAGGCAGGAAATAATGGCTTCGCCGACCGGGCGGCCTTTGCCGAACGAGGGCGCCAGGTGCATGCGCAAGCCGGGCGCGGCATTGACTTCGACCACGCCGCCGCCTTGCTGTTCCAGCGGTCGCAGGATGCTGTCGCTGACCACGTCGACACCGCAGATGTCCAGGCCGACCATGTGGGCGGCAGCCACCGCGCGCGCGGCGACGTCCGGGTGCACGTCATCGGTGACGTCGGTGGCGGAGCCGCCAGTGGACAGGTTGGCGTTGTTGCGCAGGTTGACGCGCTGGCCCTTGGCCGGTACCGACTCGGCGCTAAAGCCCTGGCCGACCAGGCATTCGCGGGCAATGTCGTCAAAGCGGATCTTGGTCAGCGAGGTCGAGTGGCCGGCACCGCGGCGCGGGTCTTTGTTGACCTGCTCCACCAGCTCGGCAATGCTGTGCTGGCCGTCGCCGACCACGGTGGGTGGTTCCCGGCGTGCAGCGGCGACCAGCTTGTCGCCGACCACCAGCAGGCGGAAATCGTTACCGGGCATATAGCGTTCTACCAGCACGTCGTCGCGGAACTGGGTGGCCACTTCGTAGGCTTTGATGAGCTGTTCGCGGCTGGTGATGTTGACGGTAACGCCCTTGCCCTGGTTGCCGTCGAGCGGCTTGAGCACCACCGGCAGGCCAATTTCCTGGGCTGCTTTCCAGGCGTCTTCGGCGTCTTCCACCGCGCGCCCGGCCGGCACCGGCACTCCGGCGGCGGCGAGCAGGCGTTTGGTGAGTTGTTTGTCCTGGGCGATGGCTTCGGAAATGGCGCTGGTGGCGTCGATTTCCGCGGCCTGGATGCGGCGCTGCTTGCTGCCCCAGCCAAAGCGCACCATGCTGCCGGCGGTCATGCGGCTGTAGGGAATGCCACGGTGCACGGCGGCGTCAACGATGGAGCCGGTGCTCGGGCCCAGGCGCACGTCTTCGTCAAGTTCCCGCAGCTCGGCCAGTGCGGCGGCCAGATCGAATGGGGTGTTGTTCAGTGCCGCAGCGCAGAGCTGCTCGGCCAGGTCCAGCGCGCGCCGACCGACTTCTTCTTCGCTGTATTCGACGACCACCTGGTAGACGTGGGTTTCCAGGGTCGGGGTGGTGCGGCTGAACGTGACCGGGCAGCCGGCCTGGGCCTGCAGGCCGAGCGCCACCAGTTCGAGCACGCGCGCCAGCGGGATGCTGGCGTCGTGGCCGGTGGATTGCAGCGGGCTGAGCTCCGGGAAACGTTCGCGCAGACGGGTTTCAAAACCTTCAATGGCGGCAATTGAATTTTCTTCTGCGGTACAGCTGACGATCGACTGCAGGGCGGTGTGGTGGCTCCACAGATTGGGGCCACGCAAGGCACGGATACGGGTAACTTCCATGGCGTACTCAGTAAGGGGTTTTCTTCGGGCTGGATTCGAAAGTGCGGAGTCCGGCACCAATCAGTTCAATTGGAATGTTCAGCGCCCAGGCGGCGGCGACGGCGGCCATCACCATCTCGGGGCGCGAGGCTTTTTCCGGGCGCAGATTGGCCAGCGGTAGGCTGGCGGTGGTCTGCATGCCCTGTACCAGCACGATGGCATCGCCTTGCAGGATGACCGCGCGCTCACCGGCCTGGCGGTGTGCCAGGACCGCCGCATGTTCTGGGTCCAGGCTGTAGAAAATGACCTTGCCGTCGCACAGCGGGGCCATTTCCACGGCTTGCGCATCGGCGGCATTCAACACGGCGGTGCCGCTTGGGCGGACCACGTCAATCTGGGTGCGCACTACCTTGAAGGCTTGCGTGTCGTCCAGGATGTCGTAGTGGTTCATGCCTTCGTGCCAGCGCACATCGGTGACCACGCCAACGTCGCATTTGTCGTAGGCCAGGCCTTCGCCCAAGATCATGGTGCCGGGGTTTTCGAACACCGCCGCCTGCACGCTGCGGTTGATCAGTACGCGCTGGCCGGCGTCCCAGTGGGCGCTGGGTGTGGCGTCGATCTGCCGGCCGTCGAGGTAGAGGCCGTCGTTGCAGGCCAGTCCGACGTGTTTGCCGCTGATGTGGATCAGCCACGCCACCAGGCGCGCAATGCGCCCGCTGTGCTGGGTGCCGGTGACGCCGACGATCGGGATGCGGCCGTCTTTTTCGGCCTGGAACAGGTGCTCGATGATGGCTTTGCCAACCGGTTGCGGCGTGCCTTGCGCGGGTTTGATGTGGGCCAGCAGGCCCGGGCTGGCGTTGACTTCGATGACCGCGCCACGCTGTGTCGCCAGCGGCTGGGTGATGTCTTCCAGCACCATGTCGATGCCGGCAATGTCGAGGCCGACGACGCGCGCTGCCAGTGCGGCCGCGGCGGCAATGCTGGGGTGCACTTGGTCGGTGACGTCAAAGGCCACGTTGCCGTTGCGCTGGATCAGCACTTTTTCGCCGGCCGCCGGAATCGATGCCGGGGTCAGCTTGGCGCGCTCTAGTTCCAGAATGACTTCGCCGCTGCTGCTGGGGTGGACCAGGTTCAGCGGCGCGTCTTCCCCTTCGCCACGGCGCGGGTCGATGTTGATTTGCAGGTCGGCCAGCTGGTCAATGTTGTGCACGCCGTCACCGGTGATCCAGAGCGACTCGCCAGAGGCGGCGGCGACCATTTGTTTTCCCACCACCAGCAGGCGGTGTTCGTTGCCAGGGATGTACTTTTCCACAATCACGGCACTGCCGCCGCCCTTGCGGTGCGCCAGCGCGTAGGCGGCTTCTATATCGGCCTGGCTGTGCAGGTCGAGCGACACGCCACGGCCATGGTTGCCGTCGTAGGGTTTGAGCACCACCGGCACGCCGATGTCCTGGGCGGCGGCCCAGGCCTGTTCGGCATTGCGCACCAGGTCACCTTCGGGCACCGGCACGCCACAGGACTTCAGCAGCGATTTGGTCAGGTCTTTGTCGCTGGCAATTTCTTCCGCGATGGCGCTGGTCTGGTCGGTCTCGGCGGTCCAGATGCGGCGCTGTTCGATGCCATAGCCGAGCTGCACCAGGTTGCCGCTGGTGAGGCGGATGTGCGGGATGCGGCGCGCGGTGGCGGCGTCGACAATGTGCGCCGTGCTCGGGCCCAGGCACAGGTCGTCGACCATGGCGCGCAGTTCGGCGACGGTCTGGGGCAGATCGAACGGGGTGTCATTGATGGCGGCCAGCAGCAGCGCGCGACCGGCGGCAAAGGCGGCGCGGCCAACGCTTTCGTCGCGCGTGCGAAATGCCACTTTGTAGACGCCGCGGGTGGAGGTGCTGCGCGCCTTGCCGAAGCCGGTGCGCATACCGGCCAGGTTTTGCAACTCCAGGGTCACGTGCTCCAGAATGTGGGCGGCCCAGGTGCCTTCCTTGAGCCGTTGCAGGAAGCCTCCGCGCACCCCTTCGCTGCATTCGTGTTCGATCAGCCCGGGCAAAAATGCCACCAGGCGTTCGTAGAAGCCTGGCAGGGTATTGGACGGAGCCTCTTCCAGATCGCCAATATCAACCCAGGCCTCAATGACCGGGCGATAGGTCCAGATATTGGGGCCGCGCAAATGGGTGACCCGAAGAACGTGAATATTTTTCTTGGCTTGCATGACACTTTGGGGCTTGGGCAGTCCACCGACATGGCGCTGTCCGCGTTGTGTATTCTCGCTCACTGCAGGCGTCCAGTTTGGTTGGCTGGGGTCGGCGAGGGTAGTATCCTGAATTCCCGCGCAAAAAACGATTGCCGGCGGGGTTCCCAATAAAAAAACTTTTTGCATTCAATGAGCATTGCTTCTTCCGTAGATCCATCGATCCCTGGCGACCTGTCGCCGGCACTGCACAACGCAGTCCAGGCACAGTTGCTTCCCCAGGAAAACGTCTTGGCGGCACTGGAGGTTGACCTGGATGCCCGCTTGCACTTTATTCCGGGCGTGCTGGTGGTCAGCGACCAGCGCATCCTGAGTCGCAGTGGAGACAGCGGGGCCTGGCAAAGCTGGCAGTACCGTACGGGTTTGTCCCTGTTGCACCATGACCACGCTGGCGTTGGCCATCTGGAGCTGGTCGACGCCGATGGCCAGCTGGCACGCTGGCGCTTCACGCTCGGCCAGAACCTGCACGCCATTCGCCTGCTCAAACAGTTTCAGATCCAGTGCGACAGCGCAGTGACCGGGCGTGCGCCAACGCCGCCATCCGACACCGTGTGCCCCAGCTGCAAAGCGGTGCTGGAGCCGGACCAGGAAGAGTGCCCGATCTGTACCAAGGTGGTGCACACCTCGCCCTCGACCTGGACCCTGTTCCGGCTCTGGCGCTTTGCCCGGCCCTACCGCGGCCAGCTCGGACTCGGCTTTGGCCTGATGCTGCTGGGGACCGCGGCGAGCCAGGTGCCGCCGTACCTGACCATTCCGCTGGTGGACGAGGTGCTGATCCCGTTTCAGAATGGCCAGCACATCGCGCCCAGCAAGATTGCCTGGTACCTGGGTGGACTGCTTGGCTCCGGCCTGCTGGCCTGGGTGTTGAGCTGGGCCAAAACCTATGTGCTGGCGCTGGCCTCGGAACGCATTGCCGCTGACCTGCGCACCACCACCTACGAACACCTGCTGCGCCTGTCGCTGGAGTATTTTGGCGGCAAGCGCACCGGCGACCTGCTGTCGCGGGTTGGCAGCGAGAGCGACCGGATTGCGGTCTATCTGTCGCTGCACCTGACCGACTTTGCCAGTGACCTGGTGATGATTGCCATGACTGCCGCAGTGCTGTTTTCCATGAACCCGTGGCTCGCGCTGATCACGCTGGTGCCCTTGCCCTTCATTGGCTGGATGATCCATTTCGTGCGCTACCGCCTGCGCACCGGGTTTGAAAAAATCGACCGGGTCTGGGGCGAAGTCACCAACGTGCTGGCCGACACCATTCCCGGCATCCGCGTGGTCAAGGCGTTTGCCCAGGAACAGCGTGAAGCCCGGCGTTTCCGCGACGCCAACAAGCACAACCTGCTGGTCAATGACCGCATCAACCGCATCTGGGCGCTGTTTTCGCCGAGTGTTTCGCTGTTCACTGAAATCGGCTTGCTGGTGGTCTGGGGCTTTGGCATCTGGCAGGTGTCGCGTGGCCAGATCACGGTCGGTATGCTGCTGGCGGCCATTGCCTACATCAGCCGCTTTTATGGGCGCCTGGACTCGATGAGCCGGATTGTGTCGGTGACACAGAAATCGGCCTCGGCGGCCAAGCGCATCTTTGACATCCTGGACCATGTTTCCAGCGTGCCGGAACCGGCCAGACCGGTGCCCATGGGCCAGGTGCAGGGCCGCATTGAAGTGCGCGAAGTGGGCTTCCGTTATGGCAACCGGGAAGTCAACCGTGGCATCAGTCTGAATATTGCACCGGGCGAAATGATCGGTCTGGTGGGCCACAGCGGCTCGGGCAAGAGCACGCTGGTGAACCTGATTTGCCGCTTTTACGACGTCTCTGAAGGCGCGATTTTGGTCGATGGTGTTGACATCCGCTCCTATGCCATTGCCGATTACCGGCAGAACATCGGCCTGGTGCTGCAGGAGCCGTTTCTGTTCTTTGGCACGATTGCCGACAACATTGCCTATGGCAAGCCCGATGCCAGCCGCGAAGACATCATTGCCGCAGCGCGTGCCGCGCATGCCCACGAATTCATCCTGCGCCTGCCGCAGGGCTACGACTCGATGGTCGGTGAGCGTGGTCAGGGCCTGTCCGGCGGCGAGCGCCAGCGCATTTCGATTGCCCGTGCCTTGCTGATCGACCCGCGCATACTGATTCTGGACGAGGCCACTTCTTCGGTGGACTCGGAAACCGAAAAGGAAATCCAGAAGGCGCTGGAAAACCTGGTGCAGGGCCGCACCACGATTGCCATTGCGCACCGCTTGTCGACGCTGCACCGGGCCGACCGCCTGGTGGTGCTGGACCGTGGCCGGGTGGTGGAAGAAGGAACCCACGATGCGCTGATGGCGCAGCAGGGTGCCTATTACAGCCTGTACCAGGCGCAGGCACGCAATATGGATGTGGACATGGACGAGCGCCGTTCCGACAACGCGGCCAAGGAGAGTGATGCATGAGCGCAGTAACAGCGGCCCCGGCCGACAAGACAGTGTTTGACTTGCAGCGCAATGCGTTTGGCAAACTGATATTGCGCAACGCCCAGGGCGAGGTGCATGAAGGCGTGCTGCCGGTGCGGGCGTTTCCGATCCAGGCGCCGGAGCGCGGCATTTCGCTGGTCAACACCGACGGCCATGAAGTCGGCTGGGTCGATGAACTGCAGCAATTGCCGGAGCCGGCGCAGGGGCTGATTCGCGCCGAACTGGCAAGCCGGGAGTTCATGCCGGTGCTGCAGGAAATTGTCGCGGTCAGCAGCTACTCCACGCCGTGTACCTGGACGGTGGACACCGACCGCGGGCGCACCGCGTTTGTGCTGCGTGGCGATGAGGACATTCGCCGTGTCGGCAAGGACAACGCCTTGCTGATCGGCGACAGCCACGGCATTCAGTACCTGGTACGCGACCAGCTGGCGCTCAACGCCACCAGCAGGAAGATTCTGGACCGCTTTTTGTAAGCGGCTCAGACTTCCAGGTTGTCGATCAGCCGGGTGCCGTCCAGGCGCGCTGCGGCCAGCAGCACCAGCGCGTCGCCGGCTTGTGGTTCCTGCAGATCACTTTGGCGGCGTGCCGTAATGTAGTCCGGCTTCCAGCCGGCCTGCGTCAGCGTGTCCAGGGCCTGGCGTTCCAGTTCGGCCAGGCGGCTCGGGTCGGCGCGCAAACCTGCGGCGAAGCTGCGCAGGGTTTGCGACAGCTGGGCTGCGCGTTCCAGTTGTTCTGGGTTCAGGTAGCCGTTGCGCGATGACAGCGCCAGGCCGCTGGCGCTGCGGCAGGTATCGACGCCGACAATCTCCACCGGCAGTGCGAACTGTTGCACCAGATGGCGAATCACCATCAGTTGCTGGTAATCCTTTTTGCCGAACACGGCGCTACGCGCCTGGGTGCAGCTCAGCAGCTTGAGCACCACGGTGGCGACACCGGTGAAAAAGCCGGGCCGGAAGTGCCCTTCCAGAATATTCGCCAGCGCTGCCGGCGGCTGCACCAGAAAAGTTTGCGGCACCGGGTAGAGGTCTTTTTCGGCCGGCGCGAAGACGATGTCGCAGCCGGCTTCCTGCAGGCGCTGGCAATCGGCTTCCAGCGTGCGCGGATAGGTGTCGAAGTCTTCGTTGGGGCCGAACTGCAGCCGGTTCACAAAGATGGTGGCGATGGTGACATCGCCCAGCGGTTTGGCGGTTTTCACCAGGGCCAGGTGGCCGGCGTGCAGATTGCCCATGGTGGGCACCACAGCCGGGTGGCGGTAGGCCTGCAGCAGCTGGCGCAGGTCACTGAGGGTATGAACGATCTGCATTTACCAGGCGTGAATGGAGTTGTCTGGGAAGCTGCCGTCCTTGACGGCGGCCACGTAGGCGGCAATAGCGCCGCGAATACTGTCGGAATCCTGCATGAAGTTGCGTACGAATTTGGGCATTTTGCCCAGGTTCAGCCCGAGCATGTCGTGCAGCACCAGCACCTGTCCGGCGGTGCCATTGCCGGCGCCAATGCCGATGGTGGCGCAGTGCGGCAATTCAGCGGTCAGGCTGCGCGCCATCTGTTCCGGCACCATTTCCAGCACCACCATGGTGGCGCCGGCATCCTGCAGTTCCAAGGCCTGGCTGCGCATCAGTTCGGCGCTGGCCTGGGTTTTTCCCTGCACCCGGTAGCCGCCCAGCGAATGCACGGTTTGGGGCGTCAAGCCCAGGTGGGCGCAGACCGGGATGCCGCGTTCGACCAGAAAACGCACGGTTTCGGTGGTCCAGCCACCGCCTTCGAGTTTGACCATGTGGGCGCCGGCCTGCATCAGCACGGCAGCGCTGCGCATCGCCTGTTCTTTCGATTCCTGGTAGGTGGCAAACGGCAGGTCGGCCACGACCCAGGCCGTGGCCTGGGCCCGGTGCAGACCGCGGGCGACACTTTCGGTGTGGTACCGCATGGTTTCCAGCGACACGCCCACGGTGCTGGTCAGGCCCTGGCAGACCATGCCGAGCGAGTCACCAATCAGGATGCTTTCCACGCCTGCGGCATCGGCGACTGCCGCAAAAGTGGCGTCGTAGGCGGTGATCATGCTGATTTTTTCGCCGCGTGCGTGCATTTCCTGCAGGCGTGGCAGGCTGATCGGCTTGCGGCTTGGCATCGGCGAGGCCGGTGGCAGCGTGCCGTAGGGGGTGGCATGCAGGGCAGCGGCGTTACCCGTGGTGGTGTCGGTCATGGCGTGCTCCAGTGACAGAATGGTTGGGTGAAATTGGCCCGAATACTAACCGCAATCTGGGTGGCTATCAGGTCGGTGAATAGGCCAGGCGCACGTAGATCGGGGCAAAGGCTTCGGCCTGGGTGATTTCGATCAGGGTCTCCTTGGCCAGTTCCAGCAGCGCAATAAACGTGACGACCAGCACCGGCGTGCCCTGAATCGGGTCAAACAAGTCTTCAAAGCCGACAAAGCGCCGGCCCTGCAGCTTGCGCAGCACAATGCTCATGTGCTCGCGCACCGACAGCTCTTCGCGGCTGATCTTGTGGTGCTGCACCAGCTTGGCGCGCTTAAGAATGTCGCGCCAGGCTTCCTGCAGGTCGACCAGATGCACCTCCGGGAATCGCGGCTGCAGGCTTTGTTCAATAAAAATGCTGGCCTTGAGAAAGTCGCGCCCGTATTGCGGCACCGCGTTCAGGCGCGCGGCGGCGACTTTCATCTGCTCGTATTCGAGCAGGCGGCGGACCAGTTCGGCGCGCGGGTCTTCGGCTTCCTCGCCATCGGCGGTTTTCTTCGGCGGCAGCAGCATGCGTGACTTGATTTCAATCAGCATCGCCGCCATCAGCAGGTATTCGGCCGCCAGTTCCAGATTGCGTTTGCGAATTTGTTCGACGTAGACCAGGTATTGCTTGGTCACGCTGAGCATCGGGATGTCCAGAATATTGAAATTCTGTTTGCGAATCAGGTACAGCAGCAGGTCGAGCGGGCCTTCAAAGGCTTCCAGAAAGACTTCCAGCGCATCCGGTGGAATGTACAGATCCTGCGGCATGGCAAACAGCGGTTCACCATACAGCCGCGCTACCGCTACATGGTCCACCACCTGTGGCATGCCGGCCAGCACGGCAAGGTCCGCAGCGTCAGCGGCGGCGGATTCGGGGGCGGACTCGATCATGGGGTGTGCTGCGGCGGGCAGTGCCAGCCGTTGCCAGGGGCACGGTTGGCGTCAGACTCAGTGCTTGGTCTGGTAGACGTAGGGTTTTTGCGCCACACGGGCACGCTCGTAGCCACGCAGGGCCAGGCGGTCAACCACCTTGTCCCAGAGCAGGGCGCGGCCCTTGACCTGTTCGGCGTCGAGTTGCGGGTTGCGGGCTTTCAGTTCGTCGATAAACTGGGTCGCGTCAGAGCGGTAATCGGGGCGGCGGAAAATATTCATGGGGGTACCTCTGGCAGCTATTCTACGGCGCCGGCTGCGTGGTTCAGGGCTTGTGCGATGCCGCTGGGCAGGTCCGGGCAGATTTGTTCCGCGCCGACGGCTTCCAGGAAGCCACAGCGGCGCGCAATGTCGAGTGGCTGGAAGGCCAGGCCACAGATGACCAGATGCACGCCGTTTTTGCGGCAGCTGCGCACCAGGTCATTCAGGCTGTCGGCGCCGCTGGAGTCGACATAAATCACGTTTTTCAGGTCCAGCACCAGCACTTTCTCTGGCAGGTGGTCTTGCAGGTCTTCAATCAGCTTGACGGCACCAAAGAACAGCGCGCCATAGAGCCGGTGCGCCTGCACCTGCCCGGTAACGGCGCCGAGTTCGGGAAATTCGTGGGCGCCCATTTCCTCACCGCGCGACAGGCTGGAGATGCGGTAAATGAAGGTGATGCAGGCCGCCACCAGGCCGACTTCGACGGCTACCGTCAGGTCGAACACCACGGTCAGGAAGAACACCGAGAGCAGGGTCGCGCGGTAGGGCAGGCGGTAGTTGCGCAGGTGCGAGAACTCGCGCCATTCGCCCATGTTCCAGGCCACGAACATCAGGATCGCGGCCATGGTTGCCAACGGAATGTTCTGTGCCAGCGGTGCTGCCAACAGCACCACCAGCAGCAGTGTGACGGCATGGACCATGCCGGCGACTGGTGAGGTGGCGCCGCTCTTGCAGTTGGTGACGGTGCGGGCAATGGTGCCGGTGGCTGGCATGCCGCCGAAAAACGGCGTGATGAAGTTGGCAATGCCTTGCGCCATCAGTTCCTGGTTCGGGTCGTGGCGGTCGTCAATCATGCCGTCGGCGACGCGCGCGCAGAGCAGCGATTCAATCGCGCCCAGCATTGCCAGGGTGGTTGCCGGAATGAACAGGAAGCGGGCGGTTTCCCAGGAAAAATCGGGCCAGACCAGCCCCGGCAGCGCCGACGGAATGCCGCCGAACTTGGTGCCTATGGTTTGCACCGGCAGCTTCAGCAGCGCTACCGCCGCAGTGGCCAGCACCAGTGCCAGCACCGAGCCCGGCATCAGGGCCACGGTGGCGCCCCAGCGGTTGTCCTTGAGCAGGCGCGGCAGCACAAACTGCCAGGCCAGGATCAGGGCCAGTGAGGCCAGCGCCAGCGCTGTGGTGGTCGGGTCCAGGGTCGGCAGGGCGGCGCTCAGCGCCTGCGTCATGCCAAAGAAGTTGGCCGGCAGGTTGTGCACCTGCAGGCCGAGAAAGTCTTTCACCTGCGACAGCGCAATCAGCACGGCAATGCCGTTGGTGAAGCCAATGATCACCGCCACCGGGATGAAGCGCACCAGCGTGCCCATCTTGAACACGCCCATGGCAAACAGCAGGACGCCGGACATGGCCGTGGCCAGAATCAGGTTGGCCAGCCCGTAGCGCTCAACAATGCCGTAGACGATGACGATAAAGGCCCCCGCCGGGCCGCCAATCTGGACCCGGCTGCCGCCGAGCGCCGAAATCAGGAAGCCGGCAATGATGGCGGTGAACAGGCCGGCTTCCGGCTTGAGGCCGCTGGCGATGGCGAAGGCCATGGCCAGTGGCAAGGCCACCACCCCGACGGTCAGGCCGGCGCCGACGTCTTTGGCAAAACGCTGGCGGTCGTAGTTCTGCAGGGATTGCAGCAGTCGGGGCTGGAAGGCGAACATGGTCAATGGATCCGCATGCCAGGCTGGGCGCCGGGCCAGGGGTGGAGGATGTAAATACCCGGTTCGGCCTTTTCGTCGGCGTGGCTGGCGGCCAGCACCATGCCTTCGGAGACGCCGAATTTCATTTTGCGCGGCGCCAGGTTGGCCACCAGCACGGTCAGCTGGCCGACCAGCTGTTCGGGCTGGTACATGCTGGCGATGCCGCTAAAGACATTGCGCAGGCGGCCTTCACCGGCGTCCAGGCTGAGTTGCAGCAGCTTGGTCGAGCCGGGCACCGCGTTGCAGGCGACGATCTTGGCGATGCGCAGATCGATCTTGGCGAAATCGTCGATCGAAATGGTTTCGGCAATGGCTTCGCCGCCGGGCAGCACGGCTTGCACCACTTCGGCGGGTGCTTCAAACAGGGCCTCGAGCTGCTTCGGGTCAACCCGCTGCATCAGGTGCTGGTAAGGCGCGATGGCCAGCACGTTGCGCTCGACGTTCCAGTCGTTCATGGGAATGCCGGCAAATTCCTGTACCGCCTGGGCCAGTTGCGGCAGCACCGGCGCCAGGTAGCGGCTCAGCACCACAAAGCTGTTTACCAGCACCGAGCAGACCTGGTGCAGGGCCTGGTTGTTGGCGCTGTCCTTGGCCAGGTCCCAGGGTTTGTGCTGGTCGACATAGGCATTCACCTGGTCGGCCAGCAGCATGATTTCGCGCGTGGCCTTGCCGAATTCACGGTGTTCATAGAGCTGGGCCATAGGGCCGGCGGCGGCGCGCATGGTGGCCAGCAGGGCGCTGCCCTGGTCGCCGAATTCGCTGCACAGCTGGCCCTCGAAGCGCTTGCTCAGGAAGCCGGCGGCACGTGATGCAATGTTGACGAATTTGCCGATCAGGTCGCTGTTGACGCGCGCCATGAAGTCGTCGGCGTTGAAATCGATGTCCTCGTTGCGCGCCGACAGCTTGGCCGCCAGGTAGTAGCGCAGCCATTCGGGGTTCATGCCCAGGCGCAGGTATTTCAGCGGGTCCAGGCCGGTGCCCCGGCTTTTGCTCATTTTTTCACCGTTGTTGACGGTCAGGAAGCCGTGCACAAACACGTTGTTCGGTGCCTTGCGGCCGCTGAAGTGCAGCATGGCCGGCCAGAACAGGGTGTGGAACGTGACGATGTCCTTGCCGATGAAGTGGTACTGCTCAAGCGCCGGGTTGGCCATGTAGGCCTGGTAGTCCTGGCCGCGCCGGTCGAGCAGGTTCTTCAGCGAGGCCAGGTAGCCGATCGGGGCGTCCAGCCAGACGTAGAAATATTTGCCCGGAGCGTCCGGAATTTCAATGCCGAAGTAAGGCGCGTCGCGGCTGATGTCCCAGTCGCCCAGGCCTTCGCTGGTGCTGCCGTCCGGGTTGCTGCGCACGCTGAACCATTCTTTGATCTTGTTGGCCACTTCGGGCTGCAGTTTGCCGTCCTGGGTCCAGTGTTCCAGAAAGGCCACGCAGCGCGGGTCGGACAGTTTGAAGAAGAAGTGTTCCGAACTCTTGAGCTCAGGCTTGACGCCGGACAGTGCCGAATAGGGCTGGATCAGGTCGGTCGGGGCGTACACCGTGCCGCAGACTTCGCAGTTGTCGCCGTATTGGTCCTTGGCGTGGCACTTGGGGCACTCGCCTTTGATGAAGCGGTCGGGCAGGAACATGTTCTTCTCGGGGTCGAAGAATTGTTCGATGGTCTTGCGTTCGATCAGCGAGCCGTCGGCGCGGTCGCGCAGGTCGCGGTAGATCTGGCGCGCCAGTTCGTGGTTTTCCGCGCCGTCGGTGCTGTGCCAGTTGTCAAAGCTGATGTGAAAGCCGTCCAGGTACTGCTTGCGTCCGGCAGCGATGTTGGCGACGAATTGTTGCGGCGTGACACCGGCTTTTTCGGCGGCAATCATGATCGGCGCGCCATGCGTGTCGTCGGCACCGCAGAAATTGACGGCGTGGCCCTGCATGCGCTGGAAGCGGACCCAGATATCGGCCTGGATGTATTCCATGATGTGGCCGATGTGGAAGTTTCCGTTGGCGTAGGGCAGGGCGGTGGTGACGAAGAGTTGGCGGGACATGGGCGGGCAGGCGATAGGCAGACGGTGGACGGAAGCGCTGATTTTAGACGGCCCGCGGGGCGGCTTCGGCACAAGTCGCAAGGCGGCTTCGGCACAAGTCGCGCTAACGCAGTCGCAGCGGGTCGGTGCGGCGTTCGGGTCCGCTGTGGCGGGTGTTGCCCTGTGGCAGGGTTTTCGGGTCGGACCAGCGGAAGAAGCGGCACACTTCGGCGCGCTGGCGCTGGGCGTCGGCGTAGCCCAATGCCATCAGTTCTTGCGTGTAGCCGCTTTCGAACAGCAGGTAACTGGCCAGTGCGGCGCCCTTGTAGTCGGCGCGTGCGGTAGAGACGCCGACGCCTCCGAGCATGGTGCGTACCGCGTGCGGCAACTCGCCGATGTGGCGTGCCGCTACCGCGTCCAGGCGCTGGCTCGGTGCAATCAGCAGAATTTCCACTGGCCGCAGGGCGCTGGCCGAGCGCAGCTCGGGCGGCACCAGTTCCAGTGTGTGGTTGATGCGGCGCACGCGCTCTACGTCAACCGCCAGGGAATCGAGAAAAATGTTGGACAGCGCGTGGCCGGCGATCTGGGCAATGCTCGGGTAGGCGCCGTTGCTGGGCAGCGGGGCTTCGTTTTTGGGCTCGTGCATGCGCCCGGCACCGACCACCAGAATGCGTTCGGCGCCGAGGTGGATGGCTGGTGCCACTGGGGCACTCTGGCGCATCGAGCCGTCGCCGAAATATTCGGTGTGGTCGCCGACCTGCAGCTGGGTGGCTGGAAACACGAAGGGAATCGCGCTGGAGGCCAGCAGGTGGGCGTGGGTGATGTGGTCGCGCACCGCCAGGCGGTGGCTGCGCAGCCAGGGCTGCAGGCGTTTGTCACCCTCAAAAAACGTGACGTGGTCGCCGCTGCTGTAGCTGGAGGCGCTGACCGCCAGCGCGTGCATGTGGCCGTGCCGGATCAGCGAGGGCAGGCGCTCCAGCGGCACCAGGCGCTGGATCAGTTCGCCCAGCGGGCTGTTGTCGAGCAAGGAGCGCGGCTTGATGCGGCGAATCTTGGCCAGAATCCAGCCCAGCGACAGCAAGGTCATCCAGGTGGCGCCCGAGCGCAGCATGCTGAGGTGGTCAGCGCGGTAGATGGCGTCGGCGTGAAAGCCGCTCCAGGTGTTGGCGATCAGGCGCACGGCGGCGTCGAAGTTGTCGGCGCCGCAGGCCAGGGCCGAGGCGTTGATGGCACCGGCCGAGGTGCCGACAATGATCGGAAACGGGTTGCCCTGGTCGCCGGCGCCGCACTCCAGGCGGATGTCGGCAATCGCCTGCAACACCCCCACCTGGTAGGCCGCGCGCGCGCCGCCGCCGGTTAGCAGCAGCCCGGTGCGCTGCACTGCGCTGGCTTTGGCAAGAGGGCGTTTCATGCTTGCCATTATGGAACTGCCGGGGCGTGCCAGGCGGCTTATTCATGGCGTATTGAAGCAGGGTAAACACTCGGTCGCTGCAACTTTCAACCTTGCGCGCCTGGGTCTGTTGCGGCTTCGCTAGACTCGGGGTCCTCAAGGAGCATCCCATGGCAGTTAGTGAGCAGGCAATCCTCAACGCGCTGGCGCGCGTTATCGACCCCAATACGGGCAAAGATTTTGTATCCGGCAAGTGCATCAAAGACTTGCTGGTTCAGGGCGGCAAGGTCCGCCTGACGCTGGAACTGGGCTACCCGGCACAAAGCCAGCTGGCTACCTTCGTCAGCGCGCTGCAAGACGCCGCCGGCAGCGTGGCCGGCGTCAGCGAAGTGCAGGTGCAAGCGCGCCTGAATGTCGCTGCCCATGCGGTGCAGCGCGGTGTGCAGTTGTTGCCGGGCGTGAAAAATATTGTGGCGGTGGCGTCTGGCAAGGGCGGGGTCGGCAAGAGCACCACGGCGGCCAATCTGGCGCTGGCGCTGGCGGCCGAAGGCGCCAGCGTTGGCTTGCTGGACGCCGATATCTACGGTCCAAGCCAACCGACCATGATGGGCATTAGCGGGCGGCCCGACTCCGAAGACGGCAAAACCATGGAGCCAATGCGCAACCATGGCGTGCAGGTGATGTCGATCGGCTTTCTGGTGGAGCCGGACCAGGCCATGATCTGGCGCGGTCCCATGGCGACCCAGGCACTGGAGCAGCTGTTGCGCCAAACCCACTGGAAAGACCTGGACTACCTGATCGTCGACATGCCGCCGGGCACCGGCGACATTCAGCTGACGCTGAGCCAGCGCGTGCCCATGACTGGCGCGGTGGTGGTCACCACGCCACAGGACATCGCCCTGCTGGACGCGCGCAAGGGCATCAAGATGTTTGAAAAAGTCGGCGTTCCGGTACTGGGCATTGTGGAAAACATGGCGGTGCACATTTGCCGCCAGTGCGGCCATGCCGAGCACATTTTTGGCGCCGACGGCGGCAAGTCCATGGCCACCGAATTCGGCCTGGAATACCTGGGTGCGCTGCCGCTGGACATGCAGATCCGGATTCAGGCCGATGGCGGCCAGCCGAGCGTGGTGGCCGATCCCGAGGGCGAAGTGGCGGGCATTTACAAGGCCGTGGCGCGCCGCGTGGCACTGGCGATTGCCGCCAAGAACAAGGATTTTTCCAGCAAGTTCCCGACCATTACCATCAGCAAGAACACCTGAGCGCAGCGCCGCTATTGCGTAGAACCAGACATTTTTTCATGCTGCTGGCGCGAACCCATGGTGACAATTGCGGCTACGCGCGTGGCATGGCTGCGGACTTTCGGACCCATTGGCAAGCATGAACCTGTTGTCTTCATTGCGTTACCTCGTTGCCTTGCAGGAGCACAAGCACTTTGGCCGCGCCGCAGTGGCCTGCCACATCACGCAGCCGGCGCTGTCCAACGCGATCCGCGCCCTGGAGGGCGAACTGGGCGTGGTGATCGTCAAGCGCGACCGCAATTTTGTCGGCCTGACGCCTGAGGGTCAGCGCGTACTGGAGTCTGCGCACCTGATGCTGCACGAAGCCACGGTGCTGCAGCAGGAGTTGAAAAGCCGGGTGCGCTTGCCGCGTGGCCCCTTGCGCATTGCCGCAGTGCCGACGGCGATTCCGATTGCGGCGCGCTTCGCCGCTACCTTGCATGCGCGCCACAGTGGCATTCAGCCGGTGGTGCTGTCGCTCAGCTCCTCCGACCTGGAGCGCGGCCTGCATGACCTGTCGATCGACATGGCGCTGGGCTACAGCGAGCGCATGCGTGTCGCCGACAGTGACAGCCGCCTGAAGGCCTGGCCGCAATACACCGAGCACTATTTCCTGCTGCGCCGCGCGGCGCAGCCCCACCCCAGCGGCTTGCAGATCGGTGCCGCCATGCCCTGGAAAGACCTGGCCCAGCTGCCGCTGTGTCTGCTGACGCCGGAAATGCACAACCGCACCATTGTCGATGCCGCCTTCACCACTGCCGGCGTGCGCGTGACACCGGCCATGGAGACTAATTCCATCATGACCATGATGCTGAGCGTGGTCGCCGGCACGGTCTGCAGCGTGTTGCCGGGCGCCCTGGTTGATACCGTGCGCGCCTACCGGGAGCTGGAAGCCCTGCCACTGGTGGGGCCGCAGGTGTACACCCGGATTGCCTTTATTTCCCACGCCCAGGCGCGTTCGTCGCAGGCACTGGAGGCCGGGCTGACGCTGGCACAGGATGCGGGCTGGCTGCGCGAGGCAGCCGCCCACAGTGGTTTGCTGATGGCGTGATTGCTGCAGCGCGGCATTTACTTTTTGAATAATGCCATGCCTGAATGCAATTTGACCCCCTGTATTACCTGGGGGCACACTGCGTCGGTAATTGGTTGGACGCTTGCTTAATAACGAATGATTACGGAGACATCCATGGCAAATGCAACACCGGGTTTATTGGACAAGGAACACATCATCGCGGGGCCGGGCTTTAACCGCTGGCTGGTGCCGCCGGCCGCGCTGGCAATCCATCTGTGCATTGGCATGGCCTATGGCTTTTCCGTGTTCTGGCTGCCGCTGTCGAAGGCGCTGGGTATCAAGGAGGCGATCAAGTGCGCACCCGATGTCGGCTTTTTCGGCCAGCTGTTCACCACCAGCTGTGACTGGCAGATTTCCACTCTGGGCTGGATGTACACGCTGTTTTTTGTGCTGCTGGGTTCCAGTGCCGCAATCTGGGGCGGCTGGCTCGAGCGCGTCGGTCCGCGCAAGGCCGGTGCGGTGGCAGCGGTGTGCTGGTGCGGCGGTATGCTGCTGTCGGCGCTGGGGGTGTATCTGCACCAGTTCTGGATCATGATTTTGGGCTCCGGGGTGATTGGCGGCATCGGGCTCGGGCTTGGCTATATCTCACCGGTGTCGACGCTGATTAAATGGTTTCCGGACCGGCGTGGCATGGCCACCGGCATGGCCATCATGGGCTTTGGTGGCGGCGCCATGATCGGCTCGCCGCTGGCGGCTGACCTGATGAAATACTTTGCCAGTGCCACCGATGTGGGCGTGGCGCAGACCTTTGTCGTTATGGCGCTGGTGTATTTCGTGTTCATGATGGCCGGTGCCTTCGGCTACCGCGTACCGGAAACCGGCTGGGTGCCGGCCGGCTGGACGCCGCCGGTGAGCAAGGAAAAGAACACCATGATCACGCCGCACCACGTGCATGTGAAAAAGGTCTGGGGCATTCCGCAGTTTTGGCTGATCTGGATGGTGCTTTGCATGAATGTGAGCGCCGGTATCGGTGTCATCGGCATGGCTTCGCCGATGCTGCAGGAAGTCTTCGGCGGCGCACTGATTGGCGTTGGCAAAAAATTTGGTGAACTCGACAAGGCGCAGCTGGCGGCCATTGCCACGGTGGCGGCCGGCTTTACTGCGTTGCTGAGCCTGTTCAATATTGGCGGGCGCTTTTTCTGGGCCAGCCTGTCCGATCCGCTCGGCCGCAAGCTCACCTACATCGTGTTTTTTGTGCTTGGCGGCGCTTTGTATTTCAGTGTTCCGGGCAGTGCCGCAGCCGGCAGCATTGTGCTGTTTGTGTCGGCCTTCTGCGTCATTTTGAGCATGTATGGCGGCGGCTTTGCCACCGTGCCGGCCTATCTGGCCGATATTTTCGGCACCCAGATGGTGGGTGCCATCCATGGCCGCCTGCTCACCGCCTGGGCCACGGCCGGCATTGTCGGCCCGGTGGTGGTGAATTACATGCGCGAGTACCAGCTTGGCATGGGGATCGCACGCGAGCAGGTCTACAACCAGACCATGTACATCCTGGTCGGCATGCTGGCCATTGGCCTGGTCTGCAACCTGTTGGTGCGACCGCTGGATGAAAAGTGGTTCATGACGGCCGACGAACTGGCCGAGGAAAAGCGCCTGGCACACGAACGTGCCTCGCGCCATGAGTTGCATCGCAGCGCCGGTGCGGCGGCCGATGCCGGCAGCCCCGTGGTGGTGGCCATTGCCTGGCTGGCCGTTGGCTTGCCACTGGTCTGGGGCATTTACCGCACCCTGCTCAGCGTGGCCAAGTTTTTCGGCTGATTTTTCCCCTTATCTTTTGTGTCGGACTCGCGCCCATGAAAACTCCCCGTACTGCAACTTCGGCGCAAGCGGACGCCGGTGTGGTCCTCGGTACCGCTGACGAGATGCGTGAGCGCATCCGGCGCAAGTCCAAGCTCAAGGGGCGGCAGGCCGATGCCGCCTCGCTTGACGAGGTGCGCGCCCTGCTCGGGCCGGAGCCGCAGCGCCGCGACTTGCTGATTGAATACCTGCATCGGCTCAATGACGCCTACCGGGGCTTGCATGAGCGCCACCTGGTGGCATTGGCGCAGGAAATGCGTATTTCCATGGCCGAAGTGTTCGAGGTGGCGACCTTTTATCACCACTTCGAAGTCTTGCCGCCAGACGCTGACGTGCCAGGTCTGACGGTGCGGGTGTGTGATGGACTGAGTTGCAGCCTGGCCGGTGCCGCTGATCTGCTGGAGCGCCTGCCAACGCTGCTGGGCAGTGCCGGCGTGCGGGTGGTCTCTGCGCCCTGTGTCGGGCGCTGTGAGCAGGCGCCGGTGGCGGTGGTGCACCAGAACCCGGTTCTGCAGGCCACGCCGAACGCTGTGCTGGCCAGTGTCACCGCGCTGCAGACCCAGCATCCTCAGGCCGATGGCAACGCCCCGAGCGACGCCGCCGCCTGGGCCGGGCACAGCGTGTCGCCGCTGCCGCAGGCGCAGCAGGTGGCGCCTGCGTATGCCGGTTACGCCGCCTACCGGGCCAGCGGTGGTTACGCGCTGGCTGCTGCGCTGGCGCGCGGTCAGCGCAGTGTGGAAGACGTGATTCAGGCGATGGAGGCGTCCGGCCTGCGCGGTTTGGGCGGTGCTGGATTTCCGGCCGGGCGCAAGTGGCGCATCGTGCGGGAGCAAGCTGCGCCGCGCCTGATGGCGGTGAATATCGACGAAGGTGAACCCGGTACCTTCAAGGACCGCACCTATCTGGAGCGCGATCCGCACCGCTTTCTGGAAGGCCTGCTGGTGGCGGCACAGGCGGTGGGCATAGACCGCTGTTACATCTATTTGCGCGACGAATACCACGGCTGCCGGGCCATTTTGCAGGCCGAACTGGCCAAGCTGCGGGCCGATCCGCCATGCCCGCTGCCGCAGATCGAGCTGCGCCGCGGTGCCGGCGCTTATATCTGTGGCGAAGAGTCGGCCATGATTGAAAGCATTGAAGGCAAGCGCGGCGAGCCGCGCATGCGGCCGCCCTACATTGCCCAGCTGGGCCTGTTTGGCCGGCCCACGCTGGAGCACAATTTCGAGACCCTGTACTGGGTGCGCGACATCGTCGAAAAAGGCGCGGCCTGGTTCAGCAGTTTTGGCCGCAACGGCCGCAAAGGGTTGCGCTCCTTCAGCGTCAGCGGGCGGGTGCGCCATCCCGGCGTCAAGCTGGCGCCGGCCGGTATTTCACTGAATGAACTGGTGGACGAATATTGCGGCGGCATGCCTGAGGGCCACCAGCTCTACGCCTATTTGCCGGGCGGCGCGTCGGGCGGCATTTTTCCGGCCAGTCTGGCGCATGTGCCGCTCGACTTTGACACCCTGCAGCCGTATGGCGGTTTCATCGGTTCGGCGGCCGTGATCGTGCTGAGTCAGCACGACCGGGCGCGCGATGCGGCGCACAACATGGTGCGCTTTTTTGCCGACGAAAGCTGTGGCCAGTGCACCCCGTGCCGGGTCGGTACCAGCAAGGCCGCGCAGCTGATGGAAGCCGAGCACTGGGACTTGGCGACGCTGGAAGATCTGAGCGCCGTGATGGTTGACGCCTCGATTTGCGGCCTGGGTCAGGCAGCGCCCAATCCGGTGCGCTGTGTCGTTCAATATTTTCCGCACGAGGTGGTCTGACATGAATGCACCAGCCACGATTGCGTTCCAGCTGGACCAGCGCACGGTCCAGGCGCTGGAGGGCGAAACCATTTTGCAGGCGGCGCAGCGCCATGGGGTGGACATCGCCCACCTTTGCTACAAGGAAGGTCTGCGTCCGGACGGCAATTGCCGCGCTTGTGTGGTGGAGATCAAAGGCGAGCGTACCTTGGCGCCGAGTTGCTGTCGCAACGCCACGGCGGGCATGGAAGTGCTGGTCAGCAGCGAGCGTGCCGTCAAGAGCCGAAAAATGGTGCTTGAAATGCTGCTCTCGGACATGCCCGATCAGGGCTTCAAATGGAATGCGCAGGACGCCACACTGCAGCACGGCGAACTCAGCGACTGGGCGGCGCGCATGCAGGTGCAGGTGCGTCCGGCCTTGCAGGCTTTGCGCCGCGACAATGGCCCGGCGGCAAACCAGCCCGGCAGTTTGCACGACACCTCGCACCCGGCCATGGCGGTCAACCTGGATGCCTGCATCCAGTGCAATCGCTGCGTGCGTGCCTGCCGCGAGGAGCAGGTAAATGACGTGATCGGCTATGCGCACCGCGGTGCTGCGGCCAAGATTGTGTTTGATCTGGACGACCCGATGGGCGACAGCAGCTGTGTTGCCTGTGGTGAGTGTGTGCAGGCCTGTCCGACCGGGGCGCTGAGCGCCAAGACCCTGATGGGCGCGCGGGTGGTGGACAAGAAAGTCGATTCGGTGTGTCCGTTTTGTGGTGTCGGCTGTTTGCTGACCTACAACGTGAAAGACAACAAAATTGTCAGCGTCGACGGCCGCGATGGCCCGGCCAACCACAGCCGCCTCTGCGTCAAGGGGCGTTTTGGGTTTGATTACGTGGCCAGCCCGCAGCGTCTGACGGTGCCGCTGATCCGCAAGCCCGGCGTCTCCAAGGACCCGGCCATTTTGCAGCAGCTCAACCGCGACAGCGCCGACTGGTCTGCGGTGTTCCGTGAAGCCAGCTGGGATGAAGCGCTGGCGCTGGCGGCGGGCCAGCTCAAACGCCTGCGCGACAGCCATGGTGTGAAGTCGCTGTCCGGCTTTGGTTCGGCCAAGGGCAGCAATGAAGAGGCCTATCTGTTCCAGAAACTGGTGCGCACCGGTTTTGGCAGCAACAATGTCGACCACTGCACGCGCCTGTGCCATGCCAGCAGTGTGGCGGCTTTGCTGGAAGGCGTTGGTTCGGCGGCGGTCAGCAACCAGGTTAACGATGTGGCGCATTCGGATCTGATTTTCGTCATCGGTTCCAACCCGACCGCGAATCACCCGGTGGCGGCAAGCTGGATGAAAAATGCGGCGCAGCGCGGCGCGCGCATTGTGCTGGCCGATCCACGCATCACCGACCTCGGACGCCACGCCTGGCGCACCCTGCAGTTCAAGCCGGATACCGACGTGGCAATGCTGAATGCGCTGATCCACACCGTCATCGAAGAGGGCCTGGTGGACCAGGATTTCATTGCCCGGCGGGCCGACAATTTCGAAGCGCTGCGGCAAAACGTCAAGGGCTACAGCCCGGAGGCGATGGAGCCCATCTGCGGCATTCCGGCACAGACCCTGCGCGAGGTGGCGCGGGCCTTTGCCAAGGCCAAGGGCGCCATGATTCTGTGGGGCATGGGCGTGAGCCAGCATGTGCATGGCACCGACAACGCGCGCTGCCTGATTGCCCTGGTGACGGTAACCGGGCAGATTGGCAAGCCCGGCTCCGGCCTGCACCCGCTGCGCGGCCAGAACAATGTGCAAGGGGCCTCGGACGCCGGTCTGATTCCGATGATGTATCCCAATTACCAGCGCGTCAGCGACGCTGCGGCGCACCGCTGGTTCGAGCATTTCTGGAGCGCGCGCCTGGACGACAAGCCAGGCTACACGGTGGTGGAAGTGATGCACAAGGCGCTGGCCGACGACAGCGACCCGCACAAGGTGCGCGGCATGTACATCATGGGGGAGAACCCGGCCATGAGCGACCCGGACCTGAACCACGCACGCCACGCTCTGGCGAGTTTGGAACACCTGGTGGTGCAGGACATTTTCATGACCGAAACCGCCTGGCTGGCCGATGTGGTGCTGCCGGCCACTGCCTGGCCGGAAAAGACCGGCACGGTCAGCAACACCGACCGCATGGTGCAGCTCGGCAAACAGGCCCTGACGCCGCCTGGCGCTGCCCGCGCCGACCTCTGGATCATTCAGCAAATGGCCGAGCGCATCGGTGCGCCGGCCGGTGTGCAAAGTGCGGCGGCAGCGACAGCGCCGGTGCGCAGTCTGGCCTATGGCTACGCCGGTGCCGAATTTGGCGTGGCCGAGGTCTATGAGGAAATGCGCCAGGCCATGCATGGTGCGATTGCCGGCATCACTTGGGAGCGCTTGCAGCGCGAGTCCAGCGTGACCTATCCCTGTCTGGACGCTGCCGACCCGGGTGCGCCTACCGTGTTCATCGATCGCTTTGACACACCCAATGGCCGGGTCCATCTGGTGCCGGCCGACATCATTCCGGCCAACGAGCGGCCCGACGCCGATTTCCCGTTTGTGCTGATCACCGGGCGCCAGCTGGAGCATTGGCACACCGGCAGCATGACGCGCCGTGCCGTGGTACTGGACGCGCTGGAGCCGATGGCCACGGCCTCGCTCTGTGGCGCCGACCTGCAGGCGCTGGGCCTGCAGCCGGGCGACGTGGTGACGGTGCAGTCGCGCCGTGGCCAGGTGGCGATCCATGTGCGCCAGGACGATGGCACGCCGCGCGGTGCCGTGTTCATTCCGTTTGCCTACTACGAGGCGGCGGCCAATCTGATGACCAACGCGGCGCTGGACCCGTTTGGCAAGATTCCCGAGTTCAAATACTGTGCTGTGGCGATTCGCCGGGGCGGCACGGCGCTGCCTGCGGGCGGTTACGGCACTGCGGCGCTGGCCGCCTGAAGGTTGGGGTGCGCGGCGTATGACACATACCATCCCCCATCTCACGGCGGCGAGTGCGGCGCTGACCCATCCGGTGCAGGTGCTGAACGAATGGGGCGAGTGGCAGGACTTGCGCATTCCTTCTGAGCGCGCCCTGACGGTGTATGTGGACAAGCAGGAGCTGATTACCCTGATGACCCTGGGCGCCCATCCGGAATGGCTGGTGTTGGGCTACTTGCGCAACCAGCGTCTGATTGAATCGGCAGCCGACGTGCTGTCGATCACGGTGGACTGGGAGGTCGGCGCGGCGGCGGTGAAAACGCGCAGCGGCATCGCCACCCTGGCGCAAAAGACTGCGCGCCGCGTGGTCACCACGGGCTGCGGCCAGGGCAGTGTATTTGGCGACCTGATGGCCGGGCTGGAGCAGATCGTGTTGCCCGACACCCGCATCACACAGGCCGAACTCTATGCCATTGTGAACACCATCCGACTGCAGGACAGCGTTTACAAGGCGGCAGGCTCGGTGCATGGCTGTGCCCTGTTCGCGCAGGACCGGCAGTTGCTGTTTGTCGAGGACGTGGGCCGCCACAATGCGATTGACACCATCGCCGGCTGGCTGGCACTGCAAGAAACCGCGCCGCAGAACTGCATTTTTTACACCACCGGGCGCCTGACCAGCGAGATGGTGATCAAGTCGGCGCAGATGGGCGTGGCGGTGCTGATTTCGCGCAGTGGCATGACGCAAATGGGGCATGCCGTGGCGCGCCAGCTGGGCTTGTGCGCAATTGGCCGTGCCACGCACAAGCGCTTTCTGTGCTTCAGTGGCGCTTCGCGCCTGCAATTGCAGCCTGAATTGGCCGGTGTACGCCTGTCGGCCCTGGCGTGAGGGCGGCGCGCGCGGCAACGGGGTGCTGCCTTCTGCGGTAAGGTAGCGCCCATGAAGCAATCTTTTTGGCGCCTGGGCTGGCGCACCTTGTGGCGTGACGTGCGTGGCGGCGAGTTGCGCTTGCTGATGCTGGCGGTGACGCTGGCGGTGGCGGCGGTAACCGCCGTCGGGTTTTTTGCCGACCGCCTGCAGTCTGGTTTGCAGCGCGATGCGCGCCAGCTGCTCGGTGGCGATGCGGTGGTCGCCAGTGACAACCCGACGCCGCCGGCGATTCTGCAAAAAGCCGCCGAGCTGGGTTTGGCGCAGGTCGGAACCCTGGCTTTTCCGACCATGGCGCGGGCCACCGAGGCGCGCGGCGGGGCGTCCCGGTTGGTGGCCCTGAAAGCGGTGCAGCCGGGCTATCCCTTGCGCGGTACGCTGCTGCTGGAAGG
>CAIUDG010000114.1 GCA_903897925.1 uncultured beta proteobacterium
ACAATATTTACAAAAATATCTTGGGGCTGGCGAAGTGGGTGTGCGGGCGCAGGCCTGGATTCGCCGCTGTACAGAGGCGGTGTGCCGATAGCGGTATTTGTGCGGGGGTGCTAGCGCACCAGGAGCAGACCCCGGCGACTAGAGGCCGGAGAACGTACACCCACTTCGTCAGCCCCTGCCCACCCGCAGGCGCGCAACGCAGCGAACGCCAACACAGCAGGTAAAAGGGGACAAGAGCAGGCGAGCAACGTAACGCGAACCGACACAGCAGGTAAAAGAAGACAAGAGCAGGCACGCAACGCAGCGAACGCCAATTAAGCAGGAAAAAAAGACCAGGAACGCAGCGAACGCCAACCAAGCAGCAAAGCCAGGCCACAAGCAAGCGCGCAACACACAAAGCAAACCTGGAACCCTCAGCGCCCATCCCCGGATAAATTCTCAGCCCCATCCAGAATCCTGCGGCACACCGCGCCAGCGGCAGCCAAATCCAGATCCTGCAGCGCCGCCTCCAGCGCATTGAACAACCCCTCCGGCAGCCCCAGAAGTTGCTCCCGCACCGTGGCGAACTTTTCCAACGCAGCGAAATCCTCTGCCTCCAGCAAACCCAGCAAATCCAGCAAATCCATCGTCGCCTGCAGCATTGGCGCCCGCTGCGCCGCCACGGAGTCAGCAGCAGCAGCAGCAGCAGAAGAAGAAGAAGAAGAAGAAGAAGAAGAAGAAGGAGGAGGAGGAGAAGGAGGAGCCCCCTCAAGCTCCAGCAAACAATCCGACAACAAACCCCGTGTCACCCGCGCAGTCAACTCCAGCGCATCCAGCGCCGCACGCAACTGCCCCGCATCCGCCGCCGCCTTGCACAGCCTTTCCAGCGCCGCCGCCTGCAATGACAAATCAACCGCACCGAGCATCGCAGCGGTCCCTTTCAAGGTATGCGCCAGCATCGCGGTATCGGCAGCGCCCAACAGCGCCGCAGCCCGGATTTGCGCCATCGACTCCGGCAAAGAATCGATAAACGCGCGCACCGAACGCGCATACAGCCGGGTCATACCCCCCATGCGTCCCAGCGCTGCAGCCACATCAATGCCCTGCGGCAAACGCTCCAGCAGAACCGGCGCGGCAACGACCGGCTCCGCTCCCACCACCAGCGCTGGCGCTGCACGAGCATCGGGCTTGGCCTGGAAACCGGTGATACGCAGCAAAGTCGCCACCAATTGCGACAAATCGAATGGCTTGCCAATATGGTCATTCATGCCCGCGTTGAGACACTCCTCGCGGTCCGAAGCCATGGCATTGGCGGTCATGGCAATAATGGGCAAGTCCTTCAGCCCCAACTGCTCACGCACCATCCGGGTGGCGGCATAGCCGTCCAGAATCGGCATCTGCAAATCCATCAACACCGCATGGAACTGCTCCCCTTGCGCCCCGGCGGCAATGGCATCCACCCCCAACTGCCCGTTCGCCGCCAGCGCCACCAGCGCGCCCTCCGAGGACAGCAACTCTTCCGCCACTTGCTGGTTGATCAAATTGTCTTCCACCACCAGAATGCGCATGCCATTGAGCAAGCGCTGGCTGAGCGGACCGCGCTGGCGCTGGCGCAAGCGGAATTCGGACGACGCCGACGCCAGCGTCGCCTCCAGCAACATCGACGCCGTCACCGGCTTGACCAGAAAACTGTTGATCGAAGCCTGCTCTTGCGCAGTGCGCTGGTCCAGCGTTTCGCGCGTGTTGGAACACACCATCACGATCACCGGCTGCACCTGCCCTGCTTCCTGGCACAGGCGCCGCAGGCAGGCCGTGGTTTCCCAGCCATCCATGGCCGGCAGGTGCCAATCCAGATACACCGCATCAAAAGGAAAGTCCGGCCCGTCCTGCCGCGCCGTCACCAGATGCAGTGCTGCCTCACCGCTGGACACCAGTTCGCAAGACCAGCCCCAGGACTGCACCATGCGCAACAGCAGCTGCCCGGCGACCGGGTTTTTCTCAATCACCAAGACCCGCTTGGCCGGGCCATTGCTCAGCAACAGCGGCACCGTGGTGGCCGGCTCCTCGTCGCTGATGGGCAAGTCCAGCGTGAAATAAAAGGTGCTGCCCTGGCCCAGCGTGCTGCGCAGGCCCAGCGTACCGCCCATCAGGTCGACCAGGCGCCGGCTGATAGCCAGCCCAAGGCCGGTGCCACCGAACTTGCGCGTGGTCGAGGCCTCGGCCTGGGAGAAGCCGGTAAAGATGTGGGCCTGGTTTTCCGGCGCTATGCCAATGCCCGAGTCCTGCACCGCGAACTCCAGTGTCACGTGGCTGCTGTTCTGCTGCTGCAGGCGCACCGAAATCAACACCTGCCCCTCGGCGGTGAACTTGATCGCATTGCCGCCAAGGTTCACCAGCACCTGCTGCAGGCGCAGGGCGTCGCCGACCAGGCAGGTCGGAATCGCCGGGTCGATATCAAACAGCACCTCAATGCCTTTGGTGCCGACATTGTTCGACAAGATCACCGCCAGATCGCGCATCAGCCGGTCGAGCTGGAAGGCGTGCGGGTCCAGGCTCATCTTGCCTTCCTCGACCTTGGAAAAGTCGAGAATGTCATTGATCAGTCCGAGCAGTGAACGTGCCGCACTCTCGGTCTTTTCTGCGTAATCGAGCTGGCGTCCATCCAGAGCGGTTTTGCGCAACAGCTTGAGCATGCCCAGGATGGCATTCATGGGCGTGCGGATTTCATGGCTCATATTGGCCAGGAACTGGCCCTTGCTATGGGTCGCCATTTCCGCCTTGACACGGGCTTCCCGCAGCGAAGCCTCGTACTGCTTGCGCTGCGTGATGTCCTGCACAATGCCGCTGATGCGCACCACCTGGCCATTTTCCAGTGCCGGCGTCCCGGTAACCCGGACATCCGCGCGGTGCCCTTTGGCGGTCAGCAATTCGAGTTCCAGGTCAAAGCCTGTCGCACTCTCCACCGCATGGCGCAAGGCCGGCGCAATGCGCTGCTTCGAGTCCTCGGTGCAATACATCATCGCGCTGTCAATGGTCAGATGGAACTGCTCCGGCGACAGCTCGTGAATCCGATAGGTTTCGGGGGTCCAGTACAGGGCATTGTTGGGCACATCCAGTTGCCAGGCGCCCACCTGCGCCACCGCCTGGGTTTCTTCCATCAGGATGTTGCTGGTGCTCAAGGCCTCTTCCACCCGCTTGCGCTCGGTGATGTCAACAATCTGCGCAATCACAAACTCGGCCTTGCCAGCGTCCGACCAGACCACCGACAAGCTGGCCAGCCCCCACAGGGTATGGCCGTCGTGGTGCACAAAGCGCTTGGCACGCTGGTACACCGGAATGTCGCCGTCCAGCAGGCGCTGAATCTGCAAGGCGTCGGTCTCCCGCTCTTGCGGATGGCTGGTGTCAATATAGGTCAGGCCATGCAATTGCGCTTCACTGAAACCGAGGAATTCACACAGCGCCGGATTGGCACTCATCCAGGTCCCACCGGGCGACAGAAAGGCGGCACCGCTGGCGGCGTACTGGAACGAGGCATAAAAGGTCGCCTCGCTCTTGCGCAAACGATCCGCCGCCTCGTGGCGCTCGGTAATATCGGTCTGCATATCGATGTACTTCTCGATCGCCCCATCGCTGCCAACAAAAGGCGCAATCATGCTATCGACCCAGTACAGGCGGCCATCCTTGCTGCGGTTGCAAATTTCACCGCGCCATGGTTTGCCACTGCCAATGGTGGTCCAGAGGTGGCGCCAGAACTCCTGCGGATGGTGGCCGGAATTGACGATACGGTGGTTCTGGCCCTGCAACTCCGCGCGGCTGTAGCCGCTGATGCTGCAAAACGCCGCGTTCACGTCAACAATGTTGCCAAAGCGATCCGTGCTCGAAACGATGGCGTGCAGTTCCACCGTTCCCAACAGAGCGCTGGCGTCGCGCATGGCGGCTTCGAGCTTTTGCTGGGTCAGCTTTTGTTGCGAAATATCGGTGCCGATTTCCATGAAGCCGATCAGCTTGTGCTCGGCGTCGAAGGTCGGCTGAACTTCGGTATCAGCCCAGTATTCGTGGCCGTCCTTGGCCCGATTAATCAATTCCACCCGGCAGGAAACCCCTTGCATGGCGGATTCAATCAGCACCCGCAGCGCCTGCACACTCGACTTGCCCGAACTCAGCAGGCCGCCGGGAGTTTTCCCCAGCGCCTCTTCCAGGCTGTAGCCGGTGATCTGGCTAAAGCCCCGGTTCACCCAGACGATGCGCATGTGCGCATCCATGATGGTGACGGCATTTTCCGTGTGCTGTACCACTTGCGCCATGCGCTCCAGCTCCACCGTCATGCCCTGCGCCAGCGCCTGGGCGCGTTGCCGCCCGACCACCAGCAACCACACTGACAGCGCCAACAAGACACTGCCCAGCGCACCGCCAATGCCAATCAGCGCCCTGCTGGCGCCCTCCTGCTGCAGCGCGAATTGGGCGCCGCTGCGCAGGCGCAGTGTCAGCAGGTGGCCACCAACGGTGTACTGCCGCACCAGCGAAAACACGCGCGCCGGCGCGGTGCCGTGACGGCTCTGCGCCTGCTCAGTGGCATAGCGACCGTCGGCGTCATACACCAGCGAGTCCAGTGCCGTGCTGGCACTGTCAAACAACTCGAAATCGATGGCGCCATCGGTCACTTCCGAGACCGCGCCAAACAACTCCTGCGCATTCATGGGCACATACAGCAGGCCCTGAATTGCCTGCTTCCGCTGGCTGGCAGTTTGCGGCTGGCTGCCGTGCCGGTACACCGGCAAAAAGAAACTCAGGCGCGCCGCGTGCACGGCGCCAGGGCCGCGCTCGATGCGGCTCAGCAGGGTCGCCTCGCCGCTGCTGACGGCATAGTCCATGGCGGCGCGACGCAATGCGTCCTGGCCCAGGTCCATGCCAATCGCGCTGGTGCCGTCGAACTGGGGTTCGAGGTATTTCAGCACGTACACGTCATCGGCATTGCCGGCATTGGGCAGAGCGAAGCCCGGCGCCCCATCGGCACGCTCGGCGGCGACAAAAGCACTCAGATCGGCACGCCGGACGCGTTCGACAAAGCCCAGGCCCCGGCTACCGGGAAAATCACGCGCCAAGTCGATCGAGTTGACATAGGTGCGGAAATTCTGGCGCCGAAAATTCGGGTTCGACACCATCGCGGCGCGCGCCGCCTTGAGCCCGGAAATCGCCTGATTCAAGCGCCGCAGCACTTCAGTGGCAGTGCGTTCGGCGCCCTGTTCAAACTTGGCACGGCTGAGCTGTGCCGCGATTTCGGCCTGCCACCAGAGGCCTGCGGCAGTCAGCAAAATACCCAACAACAAGGCCAGGCCACCCACCAGGAACGCCGACCGGGCAGCGTTCCAGCGCGTGCGCAGAAGCTGCAGACGCGGCTGTGCTGCCTGATCCGAAACGACGCCGGTTTGGCCTGCCCCCCCCTGGATTGCCGATTTCAATCTGAACTCTTTTACTTACCCAGTGCACTGGCCGCATCGGTACTTGTGCTTTTTATGCGCCGCGTACACCTCAATTAACGCCCTGAGATCACCTGCCATGGCCGGTTATTACTTATTTTTGCCCAACCTAAAGCGTGACTATATATTTCATACGCCCCATATATCCTTACGCAGACCCGTTTCCCACCGAATTTTCGTTCGCCGGCAGCAAACGGCGCAGCAGACTGCGCAGTTTTGCCGGCCGCACCGGCTTGTGCAGCACGGTGAGCTGGGCTTCCTTGGCCAGGCGCTGCATATCATCCAGCGTTTCGCCACTGATCAGACAGGCCTGGATCGACTCCCCGTAGCGGGCCCGGATCAGCGCAATCGCATCAATGCCGTTGGCGCCACTGCCAAGCTGGAAGTCGCTCAGCACGATATCCGGAACCCCGCTGGCCTCAATCCGCGCCAGCGCCGCGTCCAGCGAATCGGCGCACTGCACATTGCAATCCCAGGATTGCAGCAGACCAACCATGGCACTTTGCGCATGCGCGTTGTCTTCAATCACCATCACCCGCGCACCACCAAAGTGGCCCACGTTTTGCAGCACCACTTCGTGCGCCAACTGCGCATCGGCCGCCTGGGCCGGTATGGCGTCGAGCAGCACCGTAAAGCGCGAGCCACAGCCGACTTGCGAACGCACCGCCACCTGGTGCCCCAGCAATGCGGCACTGCGCTGCACGATATTCAGTCCCAGCCCCATGCCGAACCGGCGATCGCCCTGGTGGCTTTGTAACTGGTAAAACTCTTTGAAAATGTCTTCGTGGTGTTCCGGGGCGATGCCAATGCCACTGTCCCAGACTTCAATCCGCACGCCCCGTCCGCTGCGCTCCGGGCGGCAGGCAATCAGCACCGTGCCGCTTGGCGTGTAGCGCACCGCATTGAGGGCCAGATTAACCACGATGCGCTGCAACAGGCTCTTGTCGCTATAGGCCCACAGCGTGGTCGGATGGACCCGCAGACGCAGCCCTTTGGTCACCGCCAGCACTTCCACCGACTGCTGCACCATGCGCAGCAGGGCGTTCAGGTCCACGGCGCCCATGCGCACCTGGATCGCACCCGAATCCAGGCGCGACAAATCCAGCAGGCTGTCCAGCAAGTCTTGCATCGACTGCACCGAGGCCTCCATCTGCGAGATCAGCTGGCGCATCGGCGCGTCCATCGGCAACTGGCCCAGGCGTGCCACAAACATGCCCAGGGCATGCGCCGGCTGGCGCAGGTCATGGCTGGCCGAGGCCAGGAATTTGGACTTGGCCTGGGTCGCGTTTTGCGCCTGTTCCATTTTCTGGCGCAGCTCCCGCGTGACGTTCTCGACCCGGCTTTCCAACTCGTCCCGCCCCCACGCCAGGCGCCGCGCCATGTCGTTGAGCGAGTCCTGCAAGCCACGCAGCGGGGCATCGGCGGCGAGTGCCACATTCACCGAAAAGTCGCCCTTGCCGATGCGGTTGATCATCTGGTAGATACGCATGATCGGATGCACCACGGCGTTGCCCAGCTGGTAGGCCAGCAAGCCGCCCAGGGCCATGCCCAGCACCCCGATCAGCAGCGCCGTCAGCAGGGAATCGCGCTTGCGCACATCCAGGTCATGGCGACTGAACTCCAGCACCGTGTCGCCCAGCACGATCGGACGCGCAACCTCGCCCGCCGAAAACAAATCGTCCATCGGCAGCACAGCCGACTGGATACGTTCCGTGACCACGTCGATGTCCAACTGCAATTGCTCCGCCGCATAGCCTGGCGCCTCAAGCTCGGCCAGGCGCACCTCCGCCGAACCACCACTGTGCGCAATCAGCTCACCGCTTTGGTCAAACACATAGACCGCCCGCAAACCCGGCTCGCGCTGGATTTCGCTGATCACTTTTTGCAGGCTGGCGGTATTGCCGGAAAAAAGTCCGTTGGCACTAAAGATCGACACCTGGTGGGCCAGCAACTGGATACGCTGGCGATGCGCATCTTCCAGGTCCTGCACACGCCAATGCCAGAACGCCGCTGCCGTGCTGAACACCACCAGCAGCACCGGGAACAAGGTGGCAAACGCCATCCGGGAGCGCATCGAGCTGCCGATCATGGGCGCTTCTCCTGCTGGTGCAACTGGCTTGTCAAACGCCGCGCGTCCAGCGCCAGTCCGAGGGAACGGGCCACGTATTCGTTCACGGTGATGGTGAAATCGGCCGGGTATTGGCTGGCCGGCAAGGCACCGGTCTGCAAAAAGGTGTGCGCCATGGCGGCGGCCTGGATGCCGACCTGCTCCGGTGCGGTATGCAAGGACAGCATGGCACCGGCCTTGACATAGGACGGAGAAAACACAAACACCGGAATCCGGGCGCGGTACGTGGTCAGCAAAATATCGGTGGCCGTGGCCGGGTTGTAAACATGGCCATCCGGCACTGCCAGCAGTACATCCGCCTCATTGGTGGCGGCACGCAAAGCGTTGACCAGACTGCCGCCCGTCACCAGCGTGCTTTCACGCAGCGCAAAACCATGGCTTTTGGCGCTGGCCAGCAGCAGTGGCTGTTGGGAAATCGACTCCGGGCCCCAGATCACCCCGAGGTCCCGGGCCTCGGGCAAGGCCATCCGCAACAAGTCCAGCTGCCGGGCAAAAGGCTGGTCCAGGTACAAGGCGACGATCCCCGGCCCCGGCTTCCTGCCAATCTGCGCCAGCACCCGCTCAAAACCGATGCGTGGAATCAATGCCGCCAGCACCGCCGCGCGTGGACTGCGCCCCTGCACCAGGCGAAATGCATCGGCACCCCAGGTCACGACCAGCTTGCCGTCATCGGCCAGGCTATCGAGTCGCGCCACGTCCGATAAGGCCAGTTGCTGCCAATCCTGGCGCGCCACACCGGCCCGCGCCAGCTCCTGCGCGAACGCATCGATCGCCGCCTGGAACGAAGGCGTTCCCTCGCTGGCAACCAGGTAGATGCGTTGCGCCTGCACCGCCATGGCGCAGCACAGCAGCAAGCCGCTCAGACCCCAGCGCAAGATGGAAGTGAAGCGACCCATGCGCGGCGCCTTACTCTTCCAGCTTCAGAGTCAGCATGGCACGTCGATCGAAATAGAACTTCCAGTCACCGTCCTGGTAGGGCGCACCAATGTTCTGCAGCGTCAGTGCCAGTTCTGCGCGGTAGTGCGAAATCCGGAACGGCTGGGCAAAGCGCAAATCGGTGCGCTCCATCGTGAACAACCAGGGATTGGTGGAAATCGACATCAAGGCCACGTTTTGCGCGGTCTGGTACATCAGCGACAGCTGCTGGCCGGTGTCCAGCGTGTGCATCACGGTCAGTGCTGCCGCATAGTCCGGGGCACTGTGCACGGTACGAAACAAATAGGTGCTGCTGGCCGAACTGTCGACCGAAATATGGGTCCAGGTCTGGTTGAAAAATACCTTGGTGGCGTTGTGCGGGGTCCAGTTCAATTGCCACTCGGCACCGTTGATCTGGTAGTTTTCGCTGTTTACGAACTGGTAGGGCTGCACCCCGACAATTTGCGTATCGGTACTGGCAATACCATCCGAAATGCGTTCATTGAAGACGCGCACATCGGCATTCACGCGCGCATCATCCGGCCCAAAAAAATAACCCAGTTCGGTGGAGATCAGTTTTTCCGAACTCACCGAACCGTTGTTATAGACGTAATACCCGGTCGGGTTGGCACCATTCACATCGTAGTACTGCACCTGTGAATATTTTTCATACGCACTGGGCGGACGGAACGCCGAGCTGACCCCGAGCCGCAGCGTATGCCCGGGCAGCAAATGCCAGTTCACCATGATCCGTGGCGAGAACGAATCCCCGCCCAGATCGCTGTGTTCGGCGAGTCCACCGGCGTTGAGCAACCAGTCGTCGCTCATACGCCACTCGGCGCTGCCAAACACGCGCTGGAAATTCGAGGTCACCTGGTTGAACTGGTCAAACGACGAAGGCGACACGTCCTGCTCGCGGCTCAACTCGGCGCCAAACACGGTACGCAAACTGGCGCTCTGGCGGGTCGACTGCTGCAGCGTCAGCCGGTCAACATACTCGACGCCACTGAAGCTGATATTGGCCATGTAATAAGGCCCCGGCGTCATATAGTTGAACTGGTCCTGGTTCACATTGACGGTATGCGAATAGCTCAGCCCGAGGTCATTCGAATCATTCAGCGAATAGTGCCAGTCGCCTTGCGCATAGGCAGATCCGATAAAACGCATGCGCGCCGGATTGCCGGCGGTGTCGGTAATATCACCACGCCCGGCGGTGACGCCGACGCCACCGGCACGCAGGTCCAGGTCGCTGCCGGGTTGCAAATCCAGGTGCGAGGAAAAATTGACGCGCTCGGTCTGGTTGGCACCATAGGCTCCACGCAGGCCGTTGTCCGCCGAGCTGTCGGCGCTCAGCCGGTAGCTGGCATTTTCTCCACGCCAGCCGAGCCGCATGCCACGGTCGGCAATGCCATTTTCGCCATTGGTGATAAACGCTGAAGCGCCGACGGTTTCACGCGGGTCCCGGGAAATAATATTCACCACGCCCAGAAATGCGCGCGCGCCATAGGTTGCCGAATTGGAGCCACGCAGGACTTCAATGCGCTCTATATCGTCCACCGCCAAGGCCTTCCAGCCAATACCGGCAGAGCTCTCCAGCAGGCCGGAATACACGGAACGGCCATCGACCAGCACCTGAATCCGGTTCGCATAATCATCGGTGCGCCCGTGGTAGGACGCCATTGGCGCATCGGTTTCGTAAGACGTGGTGGTTTGAAAACCCGGCACATAGGCCAGCAGACTAACCACATCGCGGGCGCCCGACATGCGGATGAACTGGCGGTCCAGCACCGTCACAGCGCCCGGCGTATCGGCCAGCGACTGGGCGATACGGGACACCGAAATAACCGTCGGAACATCCGCCAGAAAGTCGGACTCGGACACCGCCCCCGAGATTGCAGCCGGCTCCTCACCAGGCAGCTCTGCGGCGTAAACAACCGGCACCACAGAGATGCACCAAGCCAAATATGCAGCGGCCTTCATCCAGTCTCCCTTGATATCCACAAATACCCTTGTATCGAGTCGGATGTTACCTGCATCTGCGAACCCGCAGTTGCGCCGATCCGGTGCGCCAGGCGGTATCGCATAGGGCAATGCTGTTAAATATATTCGGATATGGTGAATATTCCCGCTAGTTGCCGTATGACAGTTCGGCTAAACTTTTGCAAAACCGGTCCCCGGGCCAACAATTAATAACACTGGAGTAGACATGTCCCCCCTGAAAATATCCCGTCGCCTGCTGTGCGTCGGACTCAGCGCATCGCTATTCACGCTGGCCGCCTTCGCAGAAGAGCGCGGAACCAAAGAGGAAGCCAAGGCCATGGTCGATGCGGCCATCAGCCACATCAAGAAAGTCGGCGTGGAAGCCGCCTACAAGGACTTCACCACCGACAAAGCCAACTGGACCAAAAAAGACCTGTATGTCTTTGCCATGGACCTGAACGGCAAAATGCTGGCCCACGGTGCCAACGAAAAACTGGTCGGCCGTGACCTGATTAATCTGAAGGACTCCAGCGGAAAAACCTTTGTCGCCGAAATGATCGCGGTGGCCAAAAAAGGCGGCGGCTGGGTTGATTACGAATGGGCCGACCCACAAACCAAAAAGGTCGATGGCAAATCCAGCCTGGTGAAGCTCACTCCGGCGGGTGACAACTACGTCGGCGTCGGTATTTACCGCTAATCCGGCCCCCCGGTTTCTGTCCTCTACCGCAGCACCGCCCTAGCGGCGGCTGCGGGCCACTGCTAGGCTTATGAACTTCTACAAGAACGCTTCCATCGGGATCAAGGTCGGCCTGGCACCCGCCGTGGCCCTCCTGTCCATGCTGCTGGTTGCCGGCGTCGCCCTGCTCGGCAATGCGCGGGTGCTGGACGCCTTTCATAACGTTACCGACACCAGCGTTCCGCAAATGCTGCAGGCCAAATCCATGGACGGCGACCTGCGCGAACTGCAGCGACTGATCATGCAAAGTCTGGCCTGGGAAGCGGCGGGCCAGAAAGCCGACTCGATCAACAAGCTCGACAAAACCATTCAGGACAACCTGGGCCAGTTCAAGCAACGCATCAGCGCCATGCAGGGCCGCAGCAACCTGGCGCCGGAACAGGCGCAAGCCCTGGAGGCCCTGGGCAAGTCCTACACAATCTACCAACAGACCGCCGGTGAAACTCTGGATCTGAAAAGCAGCGGTGTCGAGACCGCCGCGTCCTTTGTGTTCACCCTGGATGGCGCCTTCACCGACTGCACCAAGTCGCTGGAATTTCTGCAAAGCTTTGAACAAAAAGGCATGGAGCAGGCCGCCCGGGACGCGGTGGAGCGCGGCAACCGCAACGCCAGCCTGATTGTTCTGACCGTGCTGTGCGCACTGAGCGCCTCCACCGTGGTGGGCTGGTTCATCCAGCGCGGCATCACCCGGGCCCTGGCTGCGGCCGTCAGCGCTGCCGATTCGGTCGCCAACGGCGACTTCACCGTGCCGATTCCCAATGGCTCTGCCGACGCCACCGGCAAGGTGTTGCAGGCCATGCTGAAAATGCAGGACAACCTGGTGCACCTGATCAGCCAGGTGCGCCAGTCGGCCGACAGCATCGCCAACGCCTCCAGCGAAATTGCCACCGGAAACTCGGATTTGTCGAGCCGCACCGAAAACCAGGCCAGCGCGCTGCAGCAGACCGCGGCCTCCATGGAGCAACTCAGCAGCACCGTGCGCCAGAACGCGGCCAACGCGCAAACCGCCAACCAGCTGGCCCTGAATGCGTCCACCGTGGCGGTCAGCGGCGGTGATGTGGTCAGCCAGGTGGTGCTCACCATGCGCCAGATCAACGACTCCAGCAAACGCATTGCCGACATCATCAGCGTGATCGACGGCATTGCCTTCCAGACCAATATTCTGGCCCTGAACGCCGCCGTGGAAGCCGCGCGGGCCGGCGAGCAAGGCCGTGGCTTTGCCGTCGTGGCCAGCGAAGTGCGCAGCCTGGCCGGACGCAGCGCCGAAGCGGCCAAGGAAATCAAGAGCCTGATCTCGGCCAGTGTGGAGCGCGTAGAGCAAGGCACCGTGCTGGTCGACAAAGCCGGCTCGACCATGCAGGAAGTGGTCAGCTCGATCAAGCGCGTAACCGACATCATGGGCGAAATCAGCAGCGCCAGCCACGCGCAAAGCGACGGTGTGGCGCAGGTCGGCGAAGCCGTCACCAGCCTGGACCGCAGCACCCAGCAAAACGCCGCACTGGTGGAAGAAATGGCCGCCGCCACCGAGAGTCTGAAAGCACTGGCCAGCGATCTGGTGCAAGCGGTGTCGGTGTTCAAGCTGGTCGAATCGGCGCATACCGTGCTGGCGACCCGCAAGCCCAATGCCAAACCGTATCCCGCCGCGGCCGAGCGCCGGGCTTCCGGAGCCAACCGCGGCGCCCAGGCGCGCAGCAGCGCGCCGCGCCCGGCACCGGCCAAACCGGCCCAGGTGGTGGATGCCAAAGTGATTGCACCAGCCAGCACCGCCAGCACAGCCAGCGCCGAACAGGAATGGGAAGACTTTTGAGGTCTCAGGACTCCACCGGGCTCCAGCCCGCGTGGGGGTCATTCTTGTCGATTTCATGCTCCCATTTGGTACCGCAAACCCGGCAGGTATAGCGCGTTGTCACGATCAGCCCCTGGCCCCAGTCTTCCTGAAACGTGTCTCCTCGCTCCAGCGCGTGGTGGCCAATCGCATGGCTCTTACCCTGCTCAATTTGCGCGCATGGTTTGCACATCGGCATAAACACCTCCTGTAAACATCGACGACCGCCCGACAATATCGGGCACGGCCCTGGCTCCCTGTGGCGATTGTTCACAAGCCTGCAGTTATTAAGCCCTTAGCCCAAAAACGCCTTATCAATGGGGCAGACTTTGGCTACCGGCGTGTCACGCCATGGTGCCTTGTGTCGGCAGCGCTGTCCAGCGCGCGGCCCTGCATTTCGCCACCAACGCGACTGCCGGCGGACTACCGGCGCTCAGTGGGCAAATACGTTCACCGCACCCAACAGGCGCTGCGCCTGTTCGCTCATGGCCTGCGCCGCAACGCTGCTTTGCTCCACCATGGTGGCATTTTGCTGCGTCAGCATATCCAGCTGGTCCACTGCCTGCGCCACTTGCGCAATACCTTGCGCCTGCTCCCTGGAAGCATTGGCGATTTCGCTGATCAGGGTGCTGACGTCGCCCACCTTGGATACCAGATCGGCCATGGTCTGGCCCGAGTTCGCCACCAGTTGCGCCCCGGCCTCGACCCTGGCCACCGAGTCACCAATCAATGACTTGATTTCCCTGGCTGCATCTGCCGAACGACCGGCCAGGCTGCGCACCTCGGACGCCACCACGGCAAAGCCGCGCCCGGACTCGCCGGCGCGGGCCGCTTCCACAGCGGCGTTCAGGGCCAGAATATTGGTCTGGAACGCGATCCCGTCAATCACGCTGATGATGTCCACAATCTTGTTGCTCGACGCCGACATCTGGTGCATGGTGCTGGTCACCTTGGACACCGACTCCCCGCACCCCAGGGTGGCCGCAGTGGCCGCCGCCACCAACACACTGGCGCGCTGTGCGGCATCGGAGTTTTGCTGAATCGTGGCGCTTTGCTGCTCCATCGCGGCGGCTGTCTGTTCCAGGCTGGATGCCGCGTGCTCGGCGCGTCCGGACATCTCATGGTTGGCCGCCGCAATCTGTCCGCTGGCCACCTGCACGCTGCTGACCTGCTCCTGCACATCGGCCAGCAGCGCCTGCAGGTTCAAACCGGCCTGGGTGATGGCGCGCGCGATCTGACCAATTTCATCGCAGCGGTTCAGCCGCACATCGTCACACGGCCCGCCACTGGCCACCTGCCGAGCCTGGCGCTGCAGGCGTGCCAGCGGCGCGGTAATCTGGGACTCGATAAACCAGTTCGTCAGCAATAGCATGGCCCCGGCAACACCCGCCACCAGCGCCAGCGCCCTAGCATCCAGGCCAGCCGCATACAGGCTGCCGCCCAGCGCCATGGCCGTCAGCAGCAACGGCAGGCGCACGCGCCAGGCCACCGGCAACAGCTGCAGTGTGCTGCGCCAGCGCAGCAACCCGGTATGCACTACCAGTCCCCGGTAAAACGCCAGACTGCCGGCTTTTCCGGACTTGAATTTTCGGTAGAGGGCATCGGCGGCCTGCACTTCATCGCGCGCCGGCTTGGTCCGTACCGACAAATAGCCCGTCAGCCGGCCCTTTCGGACCATTGGTGCGGCGTTGGCACGGACCCAGTAATGGTCCCCGTTGTAGCGCCGGTTTTTTACCAGTGCCGACCAGGAACGCCCCTCTTTAAGGGTGCGCCACATATCGGCGAACGCCTGTTCCGGCATGTCGGGATGGCGCACCAGATTGTGCGGCTGGCCCTGCAACTCTTGCACCGAAAAGCCGCTGGTGCGGATGAACGCCGCATTCGCATAAATAATGTTGCCGTGCACGTCGGTGGTCGACAGCAGCGTATCGGTGTCGGGAAAATCAAATTCGTTTTGACTGACCGGGAGATTGCTTCGCATCGGAGACTTGCCCTCTGCCATCCACACGTGGTGAACGGTTCATAACGATCCGACCGCAGTACACGAACGCAGCCAGATCAAAAAATGAGACGGGGGTAAGGTCTCAAGGAAAACCGAATACCCGCACATGGATATTCGATCCGGTAAATAGCGTCTACAAAACAGTTCAGAATGATAACGGCTTTTGCCGCTTCTCCAAAGCACAAAACGCGCCAGCATTCACCTTGCACACGCTGATTCATGGCTTTCCACCATGCCCTGTGCCAGCTCCGCAAGCTTGATACGCTGGTTTCTGGCGGCGTTGCGCAAAAGCGCAAAAGCGTCCTGCCGGCCCAGCCGGTGCTGCACCATCAGCAGGCCTACCGCCACGCTCACGTGGCGCTCCACCGCCAGCGCATTTTGCAATTGTCGGGTTCGATCCTGCAGCGCACGCAACTCCCTGGCCCGCAACAGTGCAGCTTCGATGGTCGGCACCATTTGTGCCACATCCATCGGCTTCACCATATAGGCCAGCGCACCGGAACCGGTCGCGGCAGCGACGCTCCTGGCATCGCCATAAGCACTCAGCATGACGAACGGCAAGTGCTCGAATTCATGCAGCCGCTCGGCCAGTGTCAGGCCGTCGGTATTCGGCAGCTGGACATCCAGAATCGCCAGGTCCGGTCGGGCGCCCGAGGACAGCAGCGACTCGGCCTCCTGTGCCGAGTCGGCCGTGCTGACCTGATAGCCGGCGGCACGCAGTCCACTCGACAAGGTAGACAGTATCAAGCGGTCATCATCCACCAGCAACAGGTGGGGCGGCGCAGACAAATCGGCCTTGTTCATTACCTTGTTCATTAGATAGCAAACCCTGGTTCATAAGAAGAGACGCACTCGGCTTCCGGGGTCAACAGTGGCGCCCCCAGCATCAGCACGGTACTGACACATTGGTTCGCAATGTAACGCGACAGCACAGCGCCTTCGCGTGGCAACAAGGTGGCCACCAGCTGCAAACCCACCGAGGCATTCGCAGGCAAGGATGCATTGCGCTCCCGCCAGGCACCGCCGTTGACAATACCCAGGCGCACCGAACCCGGGTCGGCACCTTTTTCCAGACTGACCCGGACCTGCTCCAAGTCCGGGTCGCGGTGCTTCACCGCATTCAATATCAACTCGTTGAGCACCAGCGCAATCGGAACCGCGCTGTGCGCGCTGATGCGAAACGGAATCCAGCCCGCAGGAATATGCACCTCCACCGTGGCATTGCGCAAACCCGCGACGCCGACTGCCACCGCTTGCGTCAGCTCACACAAGCGCACCGTGTGCACATTGTCTTGCCCCTGCAAACCGTGGATCACGGCGACACTTTGCAACTGCCCGAGCACCTGCAAAATCGCCGGCTGGGTCTGCGGATGCGTGCGACCAAATTCGCGCAACAAGCCCATGACGCCCTGCAAATTATTTTTGATCCGGTGGTGCACTTCGCGCACCAGTGCATCGCTTTGCTTCTGCCGGTCGGCCTCGCCCTGCACCTGCAGGCGCTTGCGTTCGCTGATATCTGTCAGGGACACCACGTAATAGACAATGTGCGGCTGCTCGCCACGCGTCACCGAAATGCCTGCCAGCACATCCAGCAACTGGCCCTTGCGCGTGGCTATTTTGAATTCCACATTGACCACCCGCTGGTCGCGCAAGGACGGCCAGAACGCCGCCCCCTGGGCGCCCTCCAGCAAGCGGCGATCCATCAGTATTCCGACATGCTTGCCCAGCACCGCTGCAATCTCGAAGCCCAACAACTGCGCCAGCGCCAGATTGGCACGCAATATATTTTGCTTGGCATCCAGTATCAGCAGGGGCAGCTGGCTATCAAACGCCAGCGCGCCAATAATCAGCTCGGTTTCGACAAACTTGCGCTCGGTAATATCCACAGTCGTACCAACGATACGCGTCGGACGCCCTTGCGCATCCGTGCTGATGGCATTTCCGCGTGACTCGGCCCAGCGGTAACTACCGTTGTCCAGCACATAGCGGTAGTCCACCACAAAGCTGCTTTGGGCGCCGCACAGATACAGGTCACGCACGCGTTCCAGGCGCGGCAGATCGTCCGGATGCACCCGTTCCGTCCAGTGCCGCCAGTCGCAACGGGCGTCCTCTCGGCCGCCACCAAACAGGGCGTTCCAGGTCGGGGAAAAATAGGTCCGCTGATTGGCAATATCCATATCCCAGACACCGGCCCCGGACCCCTCCAGGGCATGGCGCCAGCGCAATTCTGCATCCAGCAAGGCTGCCACCGAACGGCTGCGCCCTTCTTCCTGCAAAGCCAGCGCCATGCCGGCACAGGACATCACCACCAGGTAGGTCCACAAATGGGTCAGTCCGGTCGCTTGCAGATCGCCGCCGAACAGGCCGACCCCCTGAAACGCGCCGACCAGCATCTGCAGCGCGGCCATGGCCATCAGGGCCGATATACCATGCTGGCCATAGCGCAGCGCCGCCCAGATGCCCAACGGAATAAGCCAGAACTCGCGCGCGTACTGGTGCGAAGCGCCATGGAACCAGTCCAGATAGACCATTTGGCCGGTGACAAAACACAGCCCCATCAGCGCCAGCGTTTCCAGTACCCGATCCTGGCGAAACCAGCCCTGGGGCCAGCGCCGCCAGATCATGGCCAGCGGCGTGACCAGAATGATGCCCAGCATATTGCCCTGCCACCAACGGAACCATGCCGCCCCGGCAAGCGCGCCGGGTACGCCGCCGGCCAGCAGCAATGCCGCAGTTCCAGCCAGCGCCGCCAAGGCGGCAGCGGGCATCGCTGCGAGCATCAGCAGCACATAGTCATAGGGCCGGGACAAATTGGCGTGGAAACGCGCGTTGCGCGCCAGCAGCGCCAGACAGAGCAGCGCTTCCAGGGTATTGCCGAGCGCCACTAGCAGTGCCGGAAGCAGGTCGCGCGCGACGCACAGGTTATAGCCCAGGGTACCGAAAAATATCGCCGGCCAATATTTCGACTTTCCGCCCAGCAACAGCGCCACTGCCAGGCCACTGAGCGGCCAGACCATCGCCACCTGGCCCTGAAAACTCACCAGCAGTTGCACCGACAACGCCGTCAATTCGCCATAGGCCAGGCCCAGACCGAGCAAATACAGCCATTCGACGCCACGCGGCCAGTGCCGCGCAAGCCAAACCCCGCAGAGCACTATTTTTTGCCTATAACGCGTCATATATCCGTAGCCCAAGTGGCTGCGATTATGTCGTAGCTGCCGCCCGTATTAGCGCCACTTTTAGCGCCACTATTTGCACCTCCATTTGCGCCGCCGCGATTCGATAAAAATGACGCTTCAGGCCGCCCCATAACGGCGCCCGACGCGGCGAAAATCGCGCGCCGACGCAAAACCGGACGCCTCCGCCAGGCGCTCCATTGACCACTGCGGATGCTCCCGCTGCAGCTGCCGGCTGCGTTCAATGCGCAGCCCCTGCTGGTAGGCCACCACGCTCAAACCGGCATGCTGACTAAACAGGCGGCTCAGGTGGCGCGGACTGACACAGGCCAGCGCCGCCAGCTCGGCCAGCGCCCACTTTTTCTGCGGCATGGCGGCAATCGCGTCCTGCGCCCGATGCACCGCCGGGTGCATGTGGTTGCGGTGGTCGAGCCAGGGCGATATTTGCGCGTCCTGCGCGCTGCGCCGCTGGTACACCACCAGGCGCCGCGCCACCTGCGCCGCCAGCGCGGCACCGGCGTGTTGCGCAATGATGTGCAAGGCCAAATCAATACCGGCGGTGATACCGGCGCTGGTCAGGACCCGGCCATCATCAACAAAAATGCAGTCGCCCTGTACCTGGGCCGCTGGCGCGCAGCGCGCCAGTTCATCGAGCAGGCTGTGGTGTGTGGTGCAGCGGTGGCCATCCAGGCAGCCGGCCTGTGCCAGCAGCAGCGCGCCGGAGCAGATACTCGCCAGCCGCGTATCGGGCAGCGGCACCTGCTGCAACCAGCGCCTCACCTGGTGCGCCGCGCTGCTGGCAAAGGCGCGGCGTTCATCGCTGCTGCCGACCACCAACACCAGGCTGTTGCGCGGCACCTGTTGCGGCAAGGGCGCCAGGCCGGTCAGGCCAGTGCCAAGCGAGGTGCACAAGGTTTTCTCCGGCGCGCAAATATGCAGGCGCATAGGCGCCCCCATATCGCAGGCCATGCGCAAGGCTTCGGCCGGACCGGCATAGTCGAGCATCAGCACCCAGGGCGTCAGCAGCAAATACACCGACAGAATGGCCGGATCGGCGCTGTTCATGGCGCTACACCGGCCACAGGCGCCGGCCGCGCCGGGCGCGGCAGCAGTTCGCCGCCACAGTTCGGACAGCGGCCGCCGAGCTTGCCATCACTGCACGCCGCACAAAACGTGCATTCGAAAGAGCAGATGCGGGCATCCCGGGCCCACTGCGGCAAGGCCGCGCCACAGCTTTCGCAATGCGGACGCATATCAAGCATGGCCAGGCACCTGGCGACCGCTGGCCAGACTGTCCAGGCTATCCAGGCAGGTCGGCACATCGACGATGCGGGCAAAGCGGTCCGCCAGTACCAGCTCGGTGCGGGTGCTGATGTCGGCGGCGGAAAATGTCTGCCCGCTGCCAGCGTGCGTCATCGGGAAGGTCAGCGTCGCCTCGGTTACGAAGTCGACCGCATAGCCCAGGTCCGAACCGACACGCGCCGTGGTTTCGCAACATTGCTCGGTGCGGATGCCGCTGATGATCAGGCGCCCGATGCCCTGGCGACGCAGCCACAGGTCGAGTCCGGTATCGGTGAAAGCATTGTGCGTGTGCTTGTCAAAGCGCACCGCCGGATTGCCGGGCAGCCAGTCCAGTGGCTTGACGAAACCGGAATCGGCACGAAACGGCCCACTCTCGCCGACGTGAAAAATATGCACCACCGGTACGCCGCGGGCGCGGCAACCGGCGTCCAGTGCCAGCAGTGCCGACTGAAACGGCGCATGCCGGCCTTCGGACCAAAACGGACGCTGTGTAAAAGACGCCTGAACATCTATAACGAGCAAGGCGGCGGCAAGCGGAGAAGGCGTGTTCATACAGTGGGCACCAGTGATAAGGAAGGCCTTATCGTAGTCCCGGCTTCGGCCTTTGCACAGGCCAAACGCAGACCACTTGCGGACAAATTACGCCATCTTCATGGCAAGCCAAACAAGGCTGCCGCGTTGTCGTAGAGCAAGCGATCAATCACACTTTCCTTGAAGCCGAGTTGCAGAAAATCGCCAATCGACTGCGCAATCGGGCGAAACGGATAAGAGGAGCCGAACAGAAACTGCGCGCCCAGGAAACTATTGGCGGCCTCCACATAGGCGCCGCTGCCAGCCTGAAACAGGTACATGTCCGGCACGATATGCACGTTCGCATAGCGAAAGGCCACGCCAATAATCTCTTGCACCCGGGGCCAGTAGCCATGTGCGATGACCAGCGGCAACTGCGGAAAAGCTTGTGCCACGCGGGCCACCGGCGCTGGGTCATTGAAGCGCAGATCGGGCGTGGTTGGTCCCGTCATCAGAAACACCGGAACACCCAAGGCCACGGCGCGCTCGTAGATCGGAAAATACAGCGGATCATCAGGGTGCCGCGGCGGCGCACCAAAGCCTGGCTCCAGCCCAATGCCGCGCAAGCCCAGCACATGCACCATGCGGTCTATTTCAGCCAGCGCCGCAGCCTCGCCCTGCAGCACCGGGTCGACGCCACCAATGCCGATCAGCTCGGGATGCCCGTCGACGATCTGGTGAATCACATCGTTGGGCAGTTGCTGGGTGGGTGTGTGGCGCCCAACCACCACGGCATGCGACAAGCCACCATCACGCACTTCATCGAGAAAGCCCTGCGGCGTGCGCGAGCGCGCAAAATGCGCGTCATCGCCACGCGTGCCAACGCGCCGGTTCAGCCAGCGCGCCGTGTCGCTGGCCGCCGAGCCCGGCGTAGCACCAAAGAAGTCATGCAGATAGGCCGGGCGGCAGCGCAGATCAATCACGCGCCGGCCGACGCCGGCGCGCACAGGGGAAAAATGGCTCATGCGGCCTTCTTTTCCGGCACGCTGGCACGGCTGTCGAAAGGACCGCCGGTCACCGAGGTATCGACCAGCGTGACCGGCTTTTTGCCCGGCAACAGCGGAAATACCAGCTCGGCAAAACGGATCGACTCTTCCAGGTGTGGATAGCCTGACAACACAAAGCTATCTACGCCCAGGTCCACATATTCCTTGAGCCGTGCTGCAATCTCCTGGGGATTGCCAACCAGCGCCGTGCCGGCGCCACCGCGCACCAGTCCGACCCCGGCCCACAGGTTCGGGCCGACGACCAGTTTGTCTCGGCGCCCGCCATGCAGCGCCGCCATGCGCCGCTGACCCTCCGAGTCCATACGCTCAAAGTTATCCTGGGCGCGCTGGATATCCGCATCATCCAGGTGGCTGATCAGTCGGTCGGCAGCCGCCCAGGCCTCGGCGCTGGTTTCGCGCACGATCACGTGCAGGCGCACGCCAAAGCGCACGGTGCGCCCATATTTCGCCGCGCGGGCGCGCACATCGGCAATCTTTTTACCGACTTCTTCTGGCGCCTCGCCCCAGCTCAAGTAGGCGTCCACGTGCTTCGCGGCGAGTTCATGTGCGGCCGGCGAGGAGCCACCGAAATACAAGGGCGGATAAGGCTTGGAGACCGGCGCAAATACATTTTTGGCGCCTTCTACGTGGATATGTTCGCCCTGGAAATTGACCGTCTTGCCCTGCAGCAGATCACGCCAGACGCTGAGGAATTCGTCTGCGGCGGCATAGCGCTCGTCATGGCTGAGAAAGACACCGTCGGCCGCCATTTCGGCGGCATCCCCGCCGGGCACCACATTGAGCAGCAGGCGCCCGCCCAGGGCCTGGTCCAGCGTCGCCGCCTGGCGCGCCGTGGCGGTCGGACCGGCCACCGAGGTGCGCAGTGCCACCAGCAATTTGATGCGTTGCGTTACGGGCACCAGGCTGGCCGCCGTAACCCAGGGGTCGAGGCAACTGCTGCCGGTGGGAATCAGCAAGCCGTCATAACCGAGCTGTTCTGCGGTCACGGCGATCTGGCGCAAATAGGCGTTGCTAGGGGCCCGGCCAAAATCGGATTTGCCCAAGTAGCGGGTATCGCCCGAGGTCGGCAAGAACCAGAAAATATCGATTGTCATGCTGCACGCTCCGTCAGTAAATAGGTAAAAAAATAACGCTCATCGCGGTGTGGATGAGCGCTATTTTTGACCCCGGTGCAGCGCGCGACAAGGAAGGACTTTGCCCTTGCTTATGCGAAAAACGTTGCTGACAATTCAGCCTCGATCAGGAAAGTTTGAAAGGGCGCTTGTCCAGAAACGCCTGCACCCCTTCCAGGGCATTGGCGTCCATCATGTTGCAGGCCATGGTGTGGGCGGCGTCGGCATAGGCAGCTTCCATGCCCAGCTCCAGCTGGCGGTAGAACAGGCGTTTGCCCATGGCAATCGCCACCGGCGCCTTCGCCACTATGGCGTCGCACAGGCGCTGCACCTCGGCCTCCAGCGCCTCGGGCGCTACCACCCGGTTCACCAGTCCCTGGGCCAATGCCTGCTGCGCCGAAATAAAGTCCCCGGTGACCAGCATTTCAAAGGCTGCCTTGCGCGACACATTGCGGCTCAGGGCCACGCTGGGTGTCGAACAGAACAAGCCCAGATTGACCCCGCTGACGGCAAAACGCGCCTCGCTGCTGGCCACCGCCAGATCGCACATGGCCACCAGCTGGCAACCGGCGGCGGTGGCAATACCCTGCACCTGGGCAATCACTGGCACTGGCAACTGCTGCAAGCTCAGCATCAGCCGACTGCACTGGGCGAACAGCGCCTCGTAGTAGTCCTGTGCCGGTTGCGCCCGCATTTCACGCAAATCATGGCCGGCACAAAAGGCACGCCCGCTGGCGGCCAGCACCACCACGCGCACCTGGCGGTCCTGCAGCAGCGCATCAAGGGCTTCCTGCAGCGCCTGCATCAGCGCTTGCGACAAGGCGTTGAAGGCTGCCGGCCGGTTCAAGGTCAGGGTCACCACCTGTTGTGCGCTGCGCGCAAGCCGCAGCAAAGGCTCAGAGCTGGGCATGTTCGATCTTCACGCAACGGTCCATCACAGACTGCATGCCGGCGGCGCGCACCAGCGCATCGGCCTCGGCATTGGCGACGCCGATCTGCTGCCACAGGCAGGTGGCACCGATGGCTATTGCACTGCGGGCAATAGGCAGCAAGTCTTCACTGCGCCGGAATACGTCCACCATGTGCACCGGAAACGGAATGTCCTCCAGACGGGCATAGCATTTCTCGCCCAGGATTTCGGCATAGCGCGGATTCACCGGCACGATTTTGTAGCCATGCGCCTGCAAATAGTGCGCAACTGAATAGCTAGGGCGGCTGCTGTCCGCCGACAGGCCGACCACGGCAATCGTGGTGCAGCGCGTCAATATCTGCCGCAAGGCGGCCATGTCATTGCGCATGGTGCGGGGTCCGGGAAGTGGCTCTGTCCCGGATTCTAGGCCTTGCATCTGTGCCAGTAACGCACCGCCAGGGTGCCGCCCCAAAAAGAAGCCCCCAGGCCATGCAACCTGGGGGCCAACGATGCGCCATGAAACGACACACACCGAGGAGACATCCCATGCGTGCACCCAGATCCTGAAAAACAGGCGCACACGGCAACGCTATACGCAATAACGATGCCAGGTCCGCAGCGGCTCAACGGCTGGTACTGAAGTTGCCGGCCGCCACACAGTTGCGGCCATTGTGTTTGGCCAGATACACCCCGTTGTCGGCGGCCTTTAGCAAGTCTTCGACACAGCCCATGGCACTGGTGCGTGTCGCCACGCCCATGCTGATGCTGCCCTGCCAAACCCCGCCGTTCACACTGACCTGCATGCTGGCCACATCCCGGCGCACCTTCTCGGCCATCTGCAGGGCATCGTCGCGGGAGGTGCCCGGACAGATGATCAGGAACTCGTCACCGCCCAGGCGAAACACCTGGTCGTCGGTGCGCAAGGCGTTGGCCAGGCGCCGCGCCAGTTGGCGCAGCACTTCATCACCAGCATCGTGACCACAGCTGTCATTGATGCCCTTGAAACCATCGGCATCGACCATGATGCAGCTCAGTGGCTGGCGGTTTTGTGCCGACAGCTGCCAGGCCGCTGCCAGGACATTGATAGCGTGGCGCCGGTTCGGCAGACTGGTCAGCACATCGGTCATGGCCAGGCCTTCGAGCCGCAGATTGGCCTCGGACAACTCTTGGGTGCGCTGTGCCACGCGCTGCTCCAGGGTGCGGTTGAGTTCCACCAAAGTCCGGTTGCGCTCCGAAACCTGGCTGAACAAGCGGTTGATGGCGACCAGCAAAGTGGCGGTGGCCGGGTCCCGGCTGGCGTGGTAGGACGCCAGCGCGTCCTGGGTCGAGATGCCCTGCTTGGCCGCAGCAATCAGCCAGGCCACGACCTTGTCAGAGCCCAATATGTGGAACGCCAGCCAGTTGGTCAGGAAACTGATCAGCGCGCTGGCCTCCTCCTGCTGCTGCCCGGCCATGCCGCTGTGCAAAGCCTTCAGATCTGTCAGAAACTGGCCGTGTTCGTGGGCATGCTGTTCAATGAAATGCGGCGCCAGCCCATAGCGGACCATCAAGGCCTCTTCTTCCTGGAAGTGGTATATGGTGTAGTCAGTCAGCTTGAGAAACAGCGCCTCAATCTCGGCATTGCTGGCACCCTGCGAGCGCGTCAGTGCGTCGCCAAATTGATTTATGTTGTCAATCAGTTCGTGGTGCTGCTGATCGACTTTGTCCAAGCCGGTGAGAAAACACGGGTCCCATTGAAACCAGTCCATCGCTAGTCATCCCTTTTGCCGATAGCAGCGCAGACACTTTCTGCGCCGCAGCCGCTGGTGCGCGCCATTCGACCATCGGCATTATCAAGGGAAAACCCGCATTTTCCGCAGCAGCATCAGGTCAATGCACAGCGTGCCAAAGGCGCAAGCGCATCGACAGATCACCCAAATCGACATCGACCTCGGATTGCAAGCGGTCGAATACCTCTTCGGCGCAGATGTCCGGATAAATCGTTTCTGCGATACGGGCCAACTCGTCCTCATGCCCGAACCAGCTCGTCATAGACAGGTATTTGGCCATGAACGCCAGGGTGCGCGCATCCAGTGCAGAAGGTTTTCGGGCGGTCCAGTCATCCATCAGGAAATGGTCGCGCTGCGCGGCGCAAAACGAGGTCAATGCATTCAACTCCTGGCGGTTCATCGTCAACTCCTTTCGGTATGGCATACAACACAGGGGTCCAACCGCGCCCTACATGGGTGGCTGGCTTGACTCGACAGGCAGGTCCTGTCGCGAAATACGCTGCATCAGTGCATTGCACACGCGGTCCAGCTCGGCCCGCTGTTGCAAATGCTCTGCTTCAAACAACAAGTCCTTGAGCGACAACGACAAGCGCAGCAGCGCGGCGCGCAACTGCTCAATATCGTGCGTCAAAGCGGGCCATCCAACGCTGGGGCCAGCATCCTCCCTATCGATATTCATAGCGCCTCCTTGTCCAGTCAATTGACAAGATTCACGGGCAATAGCCAGTCCCTGCCAGCAGCAACACCAGCACTTGCCCAGATGCCATCATCGAAGTTTCTGTCAGCCGCACAATCAGCAGAACCTGATTTTGGGTAAGCAAATTCCTACACCACCCCGGTAAAACTTCACACTCCACCCGGGCGCTCCGCTCGACCGTCAGAGATTTAGCCGATACCATCAGGCTTCGTTACGCCGTTACAAAAATACATGTCCGATTTGGCAATGTCCCACGCTGTGCAACTGTCACGCGCGCAAGCCGGTGCCGGTGACGAATCACTGCAAGTCAGATATGCCCAGCTGCAGGCGCGCTTTGCGGCCCAGTCAGACGAATTGCAGCAATCGCGCCAGCAGCTGCGCCAATACCAGGCCATGCTGAACCACCTGCCGGTGCTAATCGCCTACTGGGACCAGCACCTGATCAACCGCTATGCCAACCAGGCCTACGAAAGCTGGCTCGGACAGCGTCCGGACCAGATCCAGGGCCAGCACATGGAAACCGTGCTCGGCAAAGAGTTGTTTGCCAAAAACCGCTTTTATATCGAGCGTGTGCTGGCCGGGCAAAAGCAGCGCTTTGAGCGCGAAGTCGTCAATCCCCAAACCCAGGAACGGCGCTCGTCGCAAGCCGACTACATTCCGCATTTCGAAAACGGCGCCTGCTGCGGCTTCTTCGTGCTGGTCACCGATATCACCGCGCTCAGGGAAGCCGAACTGGCCTTGCTCAAACGCAAGAAGCTGCTGTTTGACAGCGAGCGCCGCTATCGCTCGGTGGTCACCGACCAGACCGAACTGATTTCACGCCTGCGCGGCGATGGCTGCTATCTGTTTGCCAATGAAGTATTTTGTAAATTTTTCAACATCCCGCCTGACCAGCTGATCGGCGCACGCTGGGCTCCGCTGGTCCATCCGGAGGACCTGGAGCGCGTCAACGCCGAGCTATCCCTGCTCAGCGCAGAGCACCCGGTGGTGATGATTGAAAACCGCGTCATTTCGGGTACTGGCCAATCGCACTGGATGCAGTTCAGCAACCGCGGCTTTTTCAATACCGACGGCAAGCTGCGTGAAATTCAGTCGGTCGGGCGCGATATCACACAGCGCAAACTAGCCGAAACCGAACTGCTGCAACTGAACCAGGCACTCACCGCCTCACGCCGCGCACTGCGTGAAATGGCGGCGCACAACGAGTCCCTGATCGAAACCGAAAGAAAACGCATTTCCCGCGAAGTGCATGACGAACTGGGCCAACTGCTCACCGCCTTGCGCATGGATATTCTGTATTTGCAAATGCGCTATTGCACCCTCGACCCAGGCCTGGAACAAAAGATCGACGGCATGAAACAACTGGTCGACCAGGCGATGCAGGGCGTGCGCAATGTGGCCGCGCATTTGCGTCCGGCAGCGCTGGACATCGGTCTGATCGATGCGCTGCGCTGGCTGTGCTCCGAATTCAGCAACAAGAGCGGCGTGCCTTGCCAGCTGCACGCCAATCTGAGTGCGCTGCGACCGGACGAGCAAAAATCCATCGTCCTGTTCCGCATCGTGCAAGAGTCGCTGACCAACATCACCCGCTACGCCCGGGCGACACAGGTCAACGTGCACATGGAATACCTGGAGCAGGCGCTGATCGTCAGCGTGATCGACAACGGCATCGGCTTTGACCTGCAGCAACCCAGCGTACGGAAATCCTTCGGCCTGCTGGGCATGCAGGAGCGCGCGCTGGCCCTGGGCGGCACCGTCAGCATTCGCAGCCGGCCGGCTTGTGGCACCTGTGTCGCGGTCTCGATTCCGATGGACGCGACAGAAATCAAGGCAGAGACATGATTCGCATACTGATCGCCGATGACCACGCCATTGTGCGCACCGGACTCAAGCAGATATTCGCGCTGATACCGGATATCCAGATCGTCGGCGAAGCCGACAGCAAGCCACAAATTCTGGAGTTTCTGCGCCACAACGCATGCGACCTGCTGCTGCTGGACCTGAATATGCCGGGCGGCAGCGGCTCCGACCTGGTATCCAACCTGCGCGTGCGCTGGCCCGATCTGCCAATTCTGGTGCTGACCATGCACAACGAACCGCAAATGGCCGCCAGTGTGCTGCGTGCCGGCGCCAATGGCTACATCACCAAAGACTGCGATCTGGACGTGCTGTTGCCGGCAGTGCGCAAGGTTGCCGCACATGGCAACTACCTGTCACCCGGGCTGGCCGAAAAAATCGTGTTTTACGAAACCCCGAATTCCAATGGCGCTCTGCATCTGCAACTGACCGAGCGCGAAAACCAGGTATTCCAGTTGCTGACCCAGGGGCTAAGCATTGGCGACATCTCGGCCATGCTGGTGGTCAGCCACAAGACCGTCAGCACCCACAAAATCCGGCTGTTGAAAAAACTCTATTGCAGCAACATGGCGGACCTGATGCGCTACGCCATTGCCCACAACCTGCTGCAGGAACACGCGCCAGAAAAATTCCGCGCCTCGCCCTATCCCGGATAAGGCCCGGGCCGGCCTTGCGCCGGGGCGGATTTTCAGTAAGCCGGCGCTGCCGGCTGCTGCGCATCGGCTGAGGTCTGCAGCACCGGTCGGCGCAGGGGCGCCAGCCGAAATCACGCCCGCCCGAGGCAAATAGCGCACACAAATTGATGGCAGTGCTACGCAATTCGTAAGCCGAGGCTGATTCCTGGTACGCATTGGCGCAGCAGCACTCCGCTAATGCCCAATCCCTGTGTACGCAATAGACCCTGCACACAGCACTCTTATGGTGCCACCGCAGCTGCCATGGCCAAGCCCCAGACCTATGATGGTTCGCATGGACTTGGAATTTTCTGAAACCATCGGAGAAGGCTTGGCACGGTTTGATGCCAACCACCGCATCGTCTATGCCAACCAGGCGCTGGCCGCGCTCGGTTCGCGGCTGCCGGAACAGCTGGTCGGAAAAACCGCTGACGCGCTCGACGTGCCGGCAGACGTGGTGGCCCTGTGGGAGCAGGGCATTACCCAGGCCCTGGAACAGGCCGAAGTGGTCCATCTCCAGTTCCGGCTGCCGCAAACCGCTGGCCTGCGCCATTTTTCCTCGGTGTTCACGCCGGAGCGCGATGCGACCGGCGCGGTGCGCTCGGTGCTGTTCAGCAACAACGAAATCGCGCTGCAGCCGGCGCTGGCCGACTTTGTCGGCGACGATATTGCCAGCGCCCACTACAAAGCCATTGTTGACTGTTCGGACGACGCCATCATCAGCAAGACCCTCGACGGCCTGGTGACCAGCTGGAACCCGGGCGCCCGGCGCATCTTCGGCTACACCGAGGCCGAGATGCTGCACCAGCCGATGCTGCGCCTGTTCCCGCCGGAGCGCAGCAATGAAGAGCAATTCATTCTGGAACGGCTGATGGACGGCGAAAAAGTCGATCACTTTGAAACCGAGCGGGTGCGCAAGGACGGCAGCCGGGTGCTGGTATCGGTGACGATTTCGCCGATTCGGGACCGCCACGGAATCATTGTCGGAGCGTCCAAGATTGCGCGCGACATCACCCAGGTCAAGCTGCAGCAGCAGCGCCTGCAAATGACCCTGGAAGCCACCAGCGATGGACTGTGGGACTGGGACCTGCAAACCGGCCACATCCATCGCACCCAGCAATACTTCAAAGTCACCGGATATTCACCCGCCGATGACACGCATGACTTTGCATTCTTTAAACGCAGCGTGCACCCGGACGATTTGCCAGCGGCGATGGCCCAGATCAATGCCCACTTGCGTGGCGAGTCGCCGCAGATCGACTTTGAATACCGGCTGCTCTCCAAGTTCGGCTTCAGCGGCCGCTGGATGCACGCGCGCGGGCGCGTGATAGAGCGCAGCAAATCGGGCATGCCGCTGCGCATGGTCGGTGCCCTGACCGATATCTCGGTACGCAAAGCCGCCGAGCAACAGGTGCAGGAACGCGAACAGCAATTGCAGCGCGTGCTCAACGGCTCCGACCAGGCCTATTGGGAACTCGACCTGAGCAACAACACGGTACAGGCCAGTCCGCGCTGGGAATCGATGCTGGGCTATGCCCCGGGTGAATTGCAAATCACGCCGGACAACTGGAGCAAGCCGATCCACCCGGATGACTTGCGCGCCGTGCAAATTCTGCTCAAAGCCCATCTGCGCGGCCGTACCCCGGGCTTCACCTGCGAAATGCGCTGTGCTACCAAACGCGGCGACTGGCGCTGGATTCATTCGCGCGGCAAGATTGTCGAACGCGACCCGGACGGTGAGCCCGCCAAAATCTCCGGCACCTGGACCGACATCACACAGCGCAAGGTGCTGGAACTGGCCCGCGATGAGGCCAACGCCGTGTTCACCAGCAGCTACGAGGGCATCCTGGTGGCGAATGCGCGGCAGGAGATCATCAAGGTCAACCCGGCGTTCAGCCGCATCACCGGCTATGCGCCAGAGGAAGTACTGGGCAAGACACCGCACGTGCTGGCATCGGACCGGCATGACGCCGCCTTCTACCAAGACCTGTGGCGCACCGTCACGGACAAAGGGGTCTGGACCGGTGAGATATGGAACCGGCGCAAGACCGGTGAAATCTATGCCGAACACCTGTCGATCACATCGGTGCTCGACGTGAATAAAAAAGTGCAGTACTACGTGGGCGTCTTCTTCGACATCAGCCTGCTCAAACAACACGAAGCCGAGCTCGACCGGGTGGCCCACTTTGACCCGCTCACCGGCATTCCGAACCGGCGTCTGCTGGCGGACCGCATGGAGCAATCGATTCTGCGCGCCAACCGCAACAACAGCGCACTGGCGGTGTGCTACCTGGACCTGGACGGATTCAAGAATATCAACGACATCTACGGTCACGCCGCCGGCGACCAGGTACTCCGGGAAGTCACCATCTTTCTGAAACAGATACTGCGCGCCGAAGACACCCTGGCGCGCCTGGGTGGCGACGAGTTTGTGATTTTGCTGGCCGATATCAGCTCGCCGGAACAATGCACGCTGATACTGGAACGTGCCATGGGTGCTATCAACCAGCCGATTCTGGTGGATGGCACTGCAGTGACTATTTCTGCCAGCATTGGCGTCAGCCTGTACCCGGAAGACCACGTCGATGCAGACACCTTGCTGCGCCACGCCGACCAGGCCATGTACCTGGCCAAGGACTCGGGGAAAAACCGCTTCCACCTGTTTGACCCGGGCAGCGATCGCAAGGCACAGGCGCACCGGCAGTCCTTGCAACGCCTGCGCGAAGCCCTCGAAAAACACGAGTTCTGCCTGTATTACCAACCCAAGGTGAATATGGTGACGGGCGACGTGATCGGCATGGAAGCGCTGATCCGCTGGAACCACCCCGAGCGCGGCGTGCTGGCGCCTGGGGAGTTTTTGCCGCTGGTCTACGACAGCCCGCTGGAGCAACCGCTCGGCTTCTGGGTGTTGTGCAGCGCGCTGCAGCAGATGCAGGACTGGATCGCCCAGGGCCTGCAGATTCCGATCAGCATCAATGTCAGCGCCGCCCACCTGATGCAAAAGGACTTTGTGGCGCAGCTGAAACTGGCCCTGGCACAGCACCCGGCGGTGCCCGAAGGCTATCTGGAAATTGAAATTCTGGAAACCGCCGCGCTCGGGGATATTGAGTTTGGCATTCAGGTAATGCAGCAATGTCGGCAACTCGGCGTGCACTTTGCACTGGACGACTTCGGCACCGGCTATTCCTCCCTCACCTATTTGCGCCGGCTGCCGATCGACCTGCTCAAGATCGACCAGAGTTTTGTGCGCTCCATGCTGAGCAACGCCGAAGACCGCGGCATTGTCGAAGGCGTGATCCGCATGGCCAACGCCTTTCACCGCGAGGTGCTGGCCGAAGGGGTTGAAACCATGGAGCACGGGGCGACGCTGCTGCGCCTGGGCTGCCAGCTGGCCCAGGGCTATGGTATTGCGCGGCCGATGCCAGCCGGGACAGTGGCCGACTGGACCCTGCAGTGGTATCTGAACCGTTCCTGGCAACAAACCAGCGCCTATCCGTAACGCGGCTATGCTTGGAGCTTCCAAGCTACCTCCACCCTATTCCTGATGCCCGCGTCAGGTGTATTTCCGCATGCCACTTCACACTCTGCGTCTGCACCTATTTGGCGACGGTCGCCATGCCTCGCGCGCGATTCTCTGGATCATTGGCTTTTTCGCCTTTCTGAATGTCTATTCGATGCAGGCGGTGCTGCCGCTGGTGATGCAGGACTTTCTGGCCTCGCCGGTACAGGCCGGCAGCACGGTCGGCGCCACGGTGCTGGCGATCGCGCTGATTTCGCCTTTCATTGGCATGTTGTCGGATGCGCTGGGCCGCAAACCGGTGCTGTGCACTTCGCTGTTTGCGCTGACGCTGCCTACCGCGCTGATTCCACTGGCGCACAGTCTGGGCTGGGTCATTGCGCTGCGCTTTATGCAGGGCCTGGCGGTGCCCGGCATTGTGGTGGTGCTGATTGCCTATATTTCGGAAGAGTTTGACAGCAGCCAGGTGGCGCGCATGACCACGACGTATGTCGGCGGCACGGTGATGGGCGGCTTTTGCGGGCGCTTCATTACCGGCCATGCGGGCCAGTTGCTGGGCTGGCGCGGTGCCTTTTTTACGCTGGCTTTGCTGAATCTGGTGGGTGCGCTGCTGGCCTGGCGTTTTCTGCCGGCGTCGCGCCATTTTGTTGCCAACCGCGATTTGAAGGGCGGGCTGCGGATTTTGCGTCTGCATTTGCAGAATCGGCGTTTGCTGGCGATTTGCGGCTTGGGGTTCTGTGTGTTGTTTTCGCTGGTGGGTACCTTTACTTATGTCAATCTGTACCTGATTGCGGCGCCGTTTCAGCTGTCTACCGGCGGGCTGGCGAATGTATTTTGCGTCTATCTGTTGGGGGTGGTGGTGACGCCGATGACGGGGCGTTTTATTGTGCGCCAGGGATTTCTGAGGTCGGTGTTGGTTGCGTTGGCGGTTTCTGCGTGTGGTTTGTTGTTGACTTTGCTGCCTTCGCTGTTGGCGGTGATTGTGGGTTTGGCGGTGTGTTCATGTGGTGTGTTTGTATGCCAGTCGGCCACTATTAGCCATATTGCGAATAATGTGACGCAGGGGCGTTCGCTGGCTACCGGCTTGTATTACCTGAGTTATTACGCGGGCGGGGCGTTTGGTAGTTGGGTGGCGGGGTTGGCGTATGAGGGGTGGCTTTGGACCGGGTCGGTGTTGTCGATTTTGTTGATGCAAGGGGTTGCGGCGGGGATTGCGGTTTTCTTTTTGCGGCGGCGGCAGTGAGACTTTTTTTCTTCGCTTCCTGACCTGCGCTTCTTGTCCAGCGGGCGGGCACGCCAGCGTTGCAGGCGCGAACCCCGCGCGCGGTGCGGTGCCCTGCGTTGCACGCCTGCTTGTGCTTTTTTCCTCCTGCTACGTTATTGGCGCTCG
>CAIUDG010000115.1 GCA_903897925.1 uncultured beta proteobacterium
AGCACGGCTGTGTGCACTGCCAGGGTTTTCTGTTCGGGCGGCCGCTGCCAATCGGTGACTTCGAGACCTGGCTGCTACCGCAGCGCATCGCGCTCTGACGCCCGGCGCGCCGACTGGCGTACCGACCGGCGTGCTTATTGCCGGGCGGTGCGGGTATTCGCCGGCAAGGCCTGCGGATGGCTGGTGCGAAACGGATTGATGTCCAGGCCGCCACGGCGCGTATAGCGCGCGTAGACCGACAGCTTGAGCGGCTTGCAGCGGTTCCACAGGTCCATGAAGATGCGCTCGACACACTGCTCATGGAACTCGTTGTGGTTGCGAAAGCTGACGATATATTGCAGCAGCCCTTCCTGGTCGATGGGCGCGCCGGTGTAGCTGATCTGCACGCTGCCCCAATCGGGTTGGCCGGTCACCAGGCAGTTGCTCTTCAACAGATTGCTGACCAAAACCTCGGTGACCGGCGCTTCGTCATTGGCGGCATGCAGCAAATCCGGGGCCGGTTCGAAGCGGCTGCATTCCACGTCAAGCCGGTCCAGGCTCAGGCCATCGAGTTCGTACACCGGTTCGCGGTCAAACAGTTCCGGACCGATCAGGCGCACGCCGACCGAGGACTGGCACGCGCCGCCCCGCCACAGCGCCGCGTTGAGGTCCTGGCGCAGAAGGGTCTGGACCTGCGCCGCATCGGCATAGCGGCTGTTGTTGAAGCTGTTCAGGTAGAGCTTGAAGGACTTGCTCTCGATGATATGGGTCGACTCGCTCGGCACCGTGAAATGCGCCAACGCCAGCTGTGGTTTGCCGCGCAGATTGAGCCAGCTCAGTTCAAACGCCGTCCACAGGTCGGCACCAAAAAAAGGCATGTCACCGCTGATGCCGAGTTCGGCGCGCTTGCCGGCACGCGGAATCGGAAACAGCAGGCTGGCGTCGTACTGGTCAACATAGGCCGACGTTTTGCCCAGGGGTGCGCCGGGCGGCAGTTGGTAGGAGCTCATGGTGTGTGCAATTCCTGGTGATAGGTCGTGGCGCTGGTTCAGGGCTGGCGGCGAAACACCAGCCGGTCGACGCTGGAGGCGGCCGCGTCCCAGGCGTACCCCTGGGCATCAAAGGCGCGCAGCTGCTCCGGCTGCTGCAGCCGGTGTTCGATGGCAAAGCGCGCCATCAGGCCACGCGCCTTCTTGGCATGGAAGCTGATGATCTTGTACTGGCCGCCATGGAAGTCCTGGAACACGCACTCCAGCACCCGCGCCTTGATACGGCGCGTATCCACCGCCTTGAAATATTCCTGCGAAGCCAGATTGACGAGCACCGGCGCATGCTCGGCGCGCAAGCGCTGGTTCAGGTAGTCGGCGATCGCCTCGGCCCAGAAGGCATACAAGTCCTTGCCCGCAGGGTTGGCCAGCGCCGTGCCCATTTCCAGGCGATAGGGCTGCATCAGGTCGAGCGGCCGCAGCACGCCATATAAGCCGCTCAGCAGGCACAGGTGCTGCTGGGCCCAGTCCAGGTCTTCGGCGCCCAGGCTGCGCGCGTCCAGACCGGTGTAGACATCGCCATCAAAGGCCAGCAGCGCCTGGCGTGCGTTGTGCACCGTGGCGCGGCTGGACCAGGCCTGGTAACGCGCCACATTCAGGCTGCTCAGCTTGTCACTAAGGTGCATCAGTTCGGCAATTTGCTGCGGTGAGCGCGTGCGCAACAATGCAATCAGCACCTTGGATTGCTTGACGAACAGCGGCGCCGAGTGCAGGTGTGGCGGCAACGGCGTCTCGTAATCCAGGGATTTCGCGGGGGAAAGTAAAAACAGCATGCCGCATTATCCTGAATGCCCACCGATAATCCGCGGGCCATGCAGAAAATCTCCCCCGCTCCCGAAGCCATCGAACTGGTGTTCGAAAAAGCGCCACGCAACCGCCTGGCCGTTTTGCGCGCCCTCTGCGCCGGACGCCCGCTGCAGGTCGGCGCGGCGCAGCGCCAGCAGCGCTTTCACGCACGCTGGCACGGCCTGGCAATCGACCCCGCCGCGCTGGCGCGCTACAACCGCGTCTGCGCGCTGCCCGATAGCGACACGCTGCCCATGTTGTACCCGCACATCCTGGCCATGCCGCTGCACCTGGCGATCCTGGCACAGCCGCGCTTTCCGCTGCGCCTGCTCGGCCTGGTGCACCTGGCCAACCGCATTGACATGCGGCGCGCGCCGCGTTGCAACGAAATCATCGACCTGGACTGCCAGGCCGGACCGGTGCTGCACACCGAACGCGGCCAAAGCTTTCAGGTCCAGACCCAGCTCAGCGTTCAGGGTGAAACCCTCTGGCAGGAAGACAGCACCTTCCTGGCGCCGTTGCCGGGACGCCGCAGCAGCGGCAGCGGCACGCCGCCCTCCGGTGCCGACCTTGACTGGGGTGCCGCGCTGGCGCAGTGGCAGCTCGGCGCCGATGCCGGGCGCCGTTTTGCCGGCCCCAGCGGCGACTGGAACCCGATCCACCTGAGCGCGGCAACGGCGCGCCTGTTCGGTTTTCCGCGCGCCATTGCGCATGGCATGTACAGCGCCGCGCGCTGCCTGGCGCTGCTGGCGCCGCAAGCACCGGCGGCCGGCGTGCTTGAGCTGCGCTTCAAGCGCCCGCTGCTGATTCCCGCGCACGTGCAGCTGCATGCGCGCCAGTGCGCCACTGAGCAACACTTTCTGCTGCGCAACAGCCACACCAACGAGCCGCACATTGAAGGCCACTGGTCAAATACCGCAAAATAGCCCCCCATGACACAGACTCCTCCCAACGCCCCTCCCCTGCCCGACCACCTCTCCGTCGATGCGCGCAGCCCGCACCATGTGGCGGCCGTGTTCGAACACGACATCGGCATCCGCTTCAACGGCAAAGAGCGCCACGATGTCGAGGAATATTGCATCAGCGAAGGCTGGATCAAGGTTCCGGCCAGCAAGACCGTGAACCGCAAAGGCCAGCCGCTGCTGATCAAGCTCAAGGGCAGCGTCGAAGTGTTTTACCGCTAAGCCATGTCTGACAGCCCCGGCATCCCCCTGCTGACACCGGTCGAAGCCCGCGTGCTGGCCACGCTGATGGAAAAAGCGCGCACCGTGCCAGACAGCTACCCGCTGAGCCTGAACTCGCTGCTGCTCGGCTGCAACCAGAAAACCAGCCGCGACCCGATCATGGAACTCGACGAGGCCCAGGTTGCCAGCGCGCTGGACACACTGAAGTCGCTCGGCCTGGCACACGATGTCAGCGGCAGCCGCACCGCCAAGTTCACCCACAACATGCAGCGTGGCCTGGGCGTCTACGAGCAAGCCGCCGTGCTGCTCGGCATGCTGATGCTGCGCGGACCGCAAACCGCCGGCGAGTTGCGCCTGAACACCGACCGCTGGTACAAGTTTGCCGATATTTCTTCGGTCGAAGGCTTCCTCGAAGAATTGCAGGAGCGCTCCGCCGAAAAAGGCGGCCCGCTGGTGGTTCTGCTGCCGCGTGCCGCCGGCGCGCGCGAACCGCGCTGGGCGCATTTGCTGTGCGGCGCGGTCAGTGCCAGTGACACCCCGGCGGCACCGGCACGCGCCGATAGCGCCGCACGCATCGAGCAGCTGGAAGCCCAGGTCGCCCGTCTGCAACGCACCGTGGACCAGCTGTGTGCCGAACTGGGCCTGGCGCCCGCAGCCGATTGAACCCGCGGAACCCGCGCGCGCCGGCCCGCAAGCGGCAGGCAGCACTGCCCGCGACACTGCCAGCGGCACTGCTGCTGGCGGCGGCGCTGGCGCTGGGCGGCTGTGCCAGCACCCCCAGGCCGGCCGCGGGCGGTAACAACGGCGCACCGGCAGGCAACGCCAGCACGCCCGCACCACGCCTGTCCCTGGACCAGGCCAACGACGTCACGCTCTACGCCATCAGCCTGGTCGGCACGCCTTACCGCTATGGCGGTAACACGCCGGACGGCGGCTTTGACTGCAGCGGCCTGATTGACTACGTCTACAAAGAACGCGCCAGCCTGCTGGCACCGCGCACCGTGGCAGCCCTGAGCAACTGGGGTCAGCCAATAGCCGCGGAAAACCTGCGCAGTGGCGACCTGGTGATTTTTTCCCCCGCCGGCAGCGCCACCCACGCCGGCATTTACGTCGGCGACGGCCGCTTTGTGCACGCCCCGTCCACCGGTGGCGAAGTGCGGCTGGAGGCCCTGAATTCACGCTATTGGACGAAACAATTAGCCAGCTTCCGGCGCCCCTGAGCGGCACCGGTAAAATTGCCCCGCGCCCTACCGCGCTCCAACCCGATTGAACATGTCTGACCACGCCCCTACTTCCCCCGCTAGCGCCCCTACCGCCACCGAACAGCCCGGTTTGCAATCCCTCGCCAAGTCCTTTGAACCGGCCGCGCTGGAAGCCCACTGGGGCCCGGAATGGGAGCGCCGCGGCTACGGCATGGCTGGCTACCGCGGCACCGCAGCGCCACAAACGGGCGCACCGGCCTTTGCCATCCAGCTGCCGCCGCCCAACGTCACTGGCACCCTGCACATGGGCCATGCCTTCAACCAGACCATCATGGACAGCCTGACGCGCTACCACCGCATGCGCGGCTTCAACACGGCCTGGATTCCCGGCACCGACCATGCCGGCATCGCCACCCAGATCGTCGTCGAACGCCAGTTGCAGGAACAGAAAGTCAGCCGCCACGACCTTGGCCGCGAAGCCTTCGTCGGCAAAGTCTGGGAATGGAAAGAAAAAAGCGGCAACACCATCACCACCCAAATGCGCCGCATGGGCGACAGCGTGGACTGGAGCCGTGAATACTTCACCATGGACGACAAGCTGTCCAAGACCGTCACGCAAACCTTTGTGCAGCTGTTTGAACAAGGCCTGATTTACCGTGGCAAGCGCCTGGTCAACTGGGACCCGGTGCTGCAAAGCGCCGTCAGCGACCTGGAAGTGGAAAGCACCGAAGCCGAAGGCAAGATGCACTACATCTGCTACCCCTTCGCCAATGGCCCGCAGCTGATCGACGGTGTGCTGCAAAAAGGCATGACCATCGCCACCACGCGCCCGGAAACCATGATGGCCGACGGCGCGCTGGCAGTGCACCCGGAAGACCCGCGCTACCAGCACCTGCTGGGCCAGCGCGTCGATCTGCCGCTGTGCGGACGCACCATCCCGATCATCGCCGACGACTTTGTCGACCGCGCCTTCGGCTCCGGCTGCGTCAAGATCACCGGCGCGCACGACTTCAACGACTATGCCTGCTCACAACGCCACAACCTGCCGCTGATCACCATCTTCACGCTGGACGCCAAAGTCAATGAAAACGGCCCGGCGCCCTACCAGGGGCTGGACCGCTTCGAGGCACGCAAAGCGGTGATTCGCGACCTGCAGGCGATTGACCTGCTGCTGGAAATCAAACCGCACAAGCTGATGTTGCCAATCTGTGCACGCACCGGCCAGGTGGTGGAGCCGATGCTGACCGACCAGTGGTTCGTCGCCATGAACCAGGCACCCGCCGGTGGCGGCAGCTCGATTGCCCAAAAGGCGATTGATGCGGTGCAGTCCGGTGCCGTCAAGTTCGTGCCGGAAAACTGGGTCAACACCTACAACCAATGGATGAACAACATCCAGGACTGGTGCATCAGCCGCCAGCTCTGGTGGGGCCACCAGATTCCGGCCTGGTACGGTGAAGACGGCAGCGTCTACGTCGCCCACGACGAAGCCGAAGCGCTGGCCAAGGCGCGCCAGGCCGGCTACAGCGGCGCCCTGCAACGCGACCCCGACGTGCTCGACACCTGGTACTCCTCGGCCCTGGTGCCGTTCAGCACCATGGGCTGGACCGGCAGCGAGGCCGCAACGGCCAGCGCCGATGGCGTCAACGACTACGATCTGTACCTGCCAAGCTCGGTGCTGGTCACCGGCTACGACATCATCTTCTTCTGGGTCGCCCGGATGATCATGATGACCACCCATTTCACCGGCCGCGTGCCGTTCCGCCACGTCTACATCCATGGTCTGGTGCGCGACGCCCAGGGCAAGAAGATGAGCAAGTCCGAAGGCAATGTGCTGGACCCGGTGGACCTGATCGACGGCATCGCGCTGGCGCCCCTGCTGGACAAGCGCACCACCGGCCTGCGCAAGCCGGAAACCGCACCGGCGGTGCGCAAGAACACCGAAAAAGAATTCCCCGAAGGCATCCCGGCCTACGGCGCCGACGCCCTGCGCTTCACCTTTGCCGCGCTGGCCTCACTGGGCCGCAGCATCAACTTTGATTCCAAGCGCTGCGAAGGCTATCGCAATTTCTGCAACAAGCTATGGAACGCCACCCGCTTCGTGCTGATGAACTGCGAAGGCCAGGACTGCGGCCTGCAGGAGCACGCCGCAGCGCAGTGCCAGGTGGGCGACAACAGCTACCTGGAATTCAGTACCGCGGACCGCTGGATTGTCTCTCTGCTGCAAAAGGTGGAAGCCGAAGTGGCCCAGGGCTTTGCCGAGTACCGCCTGGACAACGTCGCCAACGCGATTTACGACTTCGTCTGGAACGAGTTTTGCGATTGGTACCTGGAAATTGCCAAGGTGCAGATCCAAACCGGCAGCGACGCACAAAAGCGCGCTACCCGCCGCACCCTGATCCGCACCCTGGAAACCATCCTGCGCCTGGCGCACCCGCTGATTCCCTTCATCACCGAAGAACTGTGGCAAAAAGTGGCGCCCGTGGCCGGACGTGCCGGCCCCTCGGTCAGCATCGCCGCCTATCCGCAGAGCCAGCCCGAGCGCATCGATGAAGCCGCCATGGCCCAGGTCGCCAAGCTCAAACTGCTGGTCGATGCCTGCCGCAATCTGCGCGGTGAAATGAATGTGTCACCGGCCACCCGCCTGCCCCTTTATGTGGTGGCGCAGACCCCGGCCGAGGCCAGCTTCCTGAGCGGCGCCGCAGCGGTACTGCAAGCGCTGGCCAAACTGAACGAGGTCAAGCTGTTTGCCGACGCCGAAGCCTGGCAGGCCGCCGCACAGGCGGCGCCGGTAGCAGTGGTGGGCGACGCCCGCGTCTGCCTGCACATGGAAATTGACGTGGCGGCAGAAAAACTGCGCCTGGGCAAGGAAGTGGCACGGCTGGAAAACGAAATCACCAAGGCCGAAGGCAAGCTGTCGAACGCGGCATTTGTAGCCAAGGCGCCGCCGGCCGTGATCGCCCAGGAGCGCAAGCGCCTGAGCGACTTTGCCGATACCCTGGCCAAGGTGCGCGACCAGCTGCAACGGCTCGGATAAGACACTACCAGGCCCGCACGGGCCTGGTACCCAGCTCCGTACCGGGCCTGGTGCCAGACTTAGCGCCGGCGCAAAACGTGAATGAAGTCGGGTTCTTCCGACTGCTGATCAATCAGCTCGTTGCCGGTTTGCTTGGCAAAGGCCTGGAAGTCGCGCACGGAACCCGCATCGGTAGAAATCACCCGCAGTACCTGGCCGCTGGCCAGTTCTGACAAGGCCTTTTTGGCCTTCAGAATCGGCAGCGGGCAGTTCAGGCCACGGGTGTCAATTTCTTTGTCGATTTGCATGGAATTTCCTCTCAGCCTGGCATTGTAGGGCGGCCTGCCCTCAGGCCGGGAACACGCCGGTCGACAAATAACGGTCACCCCGGTCACACACCACGAACACAATTGTGGCGTCGCGCTGTTGCGCAGCAATCTGCTGCGCCACCCAGCAGGCACCGGCCGCCGAAATGCCGGCAAAAATGCCCTCTTCGCGCGCCATGCGGCGGCACATGTGTTCGGCGTCGGCCTGGCTTACCAGCACCAGCTCATCAATATGTGCCGGATCGTAAATTTTCGGCATGTAGGCCTCGGGCCACTTGCGGATGCCGGGAATGCGCGAACCCTCGGCCGGTTGCGCCCCGATGATGCGAATGGCCGGATTTTTTTCCTTCAGGAAACGCGCCACCCCGGTGATGGTGCCGGTGGTGCCCATGGCGCTGACGAAATGGGTGATGCGGCCATCGGTATCGGCCCAGATTTCAGGACCGGTGGTCTCGTAGTGGATGCGTGGATTGTCGGCATTGGCAAACTGGTCGAGCACCCGGCCCTGGCCTTCGCGCTGCATTTTTTCGGCCAGATCGCGGGCGTATTCCATGCCACCGCTCTTGGGTGTGAGGATCAGCTCGGCGCCAAAGGCCTTCATGGTCTGCACGCGCTCGATCGACAGGTCTTCCGGCATGATCAGCACCATGCGGTAGCCCTTGATGGCGGCGGCCATGGCCAGCGCGATGCCGGTGTTACCGGATGTGGCCTCAATCAGGGTGTCGCCGGGCTGAATGTCGCCGCGCTCCTGGGCGCGCTGAATCATCGACAGCGCCGGGCGGTCTTTCACTGATCCGGCCGGATTATTGCCTTCCAGCTTGCCCAGCACTACATTGTTGCGCTCGGTATTGCTGGGCACGCCAATGCGCTGCAGGGCTACCAGCGGCGTTTTGCCGATAGCGTCTTCTATAGATTTGTATTTCATGGCCATAAATGTGCCATAATTTACGTCTTCGCACACTCCAGCCCGGGTGGTGAAATTGGTAGACACAGGAGACTCAAAATCTCCCGCCGCAAGGTGTGCCGGTTCGAGTCCGGCCCCGGGCACCATGGCTTCTATGCTGTGGTTTTGGTATTTTTCTGCGCAAAAAATCTCGCAGGCGTTTTGCAAGAACGCATATAGCCGAGTAACGCGCCGCCTCTCCAAGACCTTGCTCCGCTGCAGCCACAAAGAATTTTCGTCGCAGATCTGGCCACGCTGTCCCGGCGTCAGCACATGCCAAGTCCTGCCCACCCGGATTATCAGACGCACAAGCATGCAAGCACCACACTTGATGCTGTTGAGCACTACGGATGGCTTTCTTTGGCAACAAATATGGAAACAGCCGCAAACTTGCTGCTCACAGCAGCGCCAGGCCAACTCAGAAACACTACCGGTCTGCTGTAGCCATGCTTAACCCCGTCAGGTACATTGGCGCTCCCGCGCGACCGTGCAACGTCAACCCGCGCTGGCCCGTTGAATCGCTTCGTCGACCCGCGACACAAAGTCCCGCTCCGGGAACATCCGAACTGCCGCGTTGAAGCCCTCTTGCAGCCGCCGCTTCCAGCCCGGCCCACGCCCCATCACATCGTCCCAGAGCGCGCCGATTTCTTCGGCATCCTCCTTCAGCAGGTAGTCCAGCAAGGCCGCTGCCTGCACCACGTCCTTGTTGGCCTTGGTCCTTTGCTCCTGCGGCCGCTCACCACACACCAATAGCTTGTGCAGTGCATAGCGGTGGGGCCGCGGAATATTCACCACGATAGGACCAGACCGCGCCAGCAAGGTGCAGCGCATCGGGTCTTCCAGCGACAGTTCCATGAAGCGCAAAGGTTGTAGCGTCAAACCCAGACGAGCAATGTGGATCGGCACATGTTCGGTGCGCCCCTTGGACGTGAGGAAATCCAGATCGAAATCGGGTTCGTCGGATTTCTTGAACGAGGTTTTGCTGTGGTGTGGCACGAACCCCATTTGCAGGGAGTCAATGGCTGCGCAAAACCCCGCATACACATTGGTTTTCGCGTCATTCCGCGCCCCCCAGCCCCGGCAAATCCGCCCAGCCCGGATCCGGCTGCCAACTGGCAACCCAGGCCGGAAAGGCGGCTGCCGGCATCGGCTTGGCAATGCCGTAACCCTGCGCCTGTTCGCAGCCCAGGCCGAGCAGCAACGTGCCATGCGCCACGGTCTCCACGCCTTCGGCAATCACCTTGCGCCGAAACGCTGCAGCCAGTCCAATCACGCCCTGCAAAATCGCCAGATCATCCGGATCGTCAAGCATGTCACGCACAAAGCTCTGATCAATCTTCAGGGTGCGCACCCGCAGGCGCTTCAGATAGGTCAGTGACGAATAGCCGGTACCAAAATCGTCCAGCGCAAACGCGACCCCCATGGCGGCACAGGCCTCAATCAGCAGTGACACCTGCACCATGTCCTCCAGCGCACTGGTTTCCAAAATTTCTATTTCCAACAAGGACGGACTGACCGTAGGATGCGCCGCCAGCAAGGACTGCAAACGCTCCAGAAAATCCAGCTGCTGCAGTTGGCGTGCGCCCACATTAACGCTCACGGGCAGCGTCAGTCCCTGCGTGCTCCAGACCTCAATTTGTTGCAACACGCTATTGATGACCCACTCGCCCAGTGCCACCGCCAACGGATGGCCTTCGATCAGGTGCAGAAACTGGCCCGGCGCCAGCAAGCCCCGCTCCGGGTGCTGCCAGCGAATCAAGGCCTCCGCACCAATCACCACGCCGCTGCGCATATTGACCTTGGGCTGGTAATGCAACACGAACTCGCCGTGGTCCAACGCCTGGCGCAAACGCTCCAGCCCCTCGTTGTGCACGCGCAGACTGCTGTCCTGCAAGGCATCGAATTCGTGATAGCGGTTCTTACCCGCCACCTTCGCCTGGTACATCGCCTGATCGGCCTGGCGCAGCAGCTGGTCGGCGTCCAGGTCCTGCGGCTGCGGATAGAACGTTACCCCGATGCTGGCCGATACCTGCAACCACTGGTCGCCAATCGGCACGGGTTGGGCGGCGGCCTGCAGCAGCCGGGTCAGCATCGGCTCGGTGTCCGGCGCATCGTCCAGATCAATCAGCACCGCCACAAATTCATCGCCGCCCAGGCGTGCCAGCGTATCGCCCTCACGCAAACTTTGCTTCATGCGACTGGAAATCGCCACCAGCAGCTGGTCGCCCACGTGGTGCCCATGGCAATCGTTGATCGACTTGAAGCCATCCAGGTCCAGATAGGCCACCGCCATGCGCTTCTGGCGCCGCACGGCTTGCACCATGGCCTGCTGCATCCGGTCTGCCAAGCGGACCCGGTTCGGCAAACTGGTCAGGGCATCAAAATGGGCGATATGTTCGAGCTGGCGCTCGTGGGTCTTCTGCAAGGTAATGTCCGAAAACAGCGCCACATAGTTGGACACCTGGCCGGCCTCGTCGCGCACTGCGCTGATAGTCAGCATCTGGGCGAAAACGTCACCGTCTTTACGGCGGTTCCACATTTCGCCATACCAGTGGCCCTGCTCTTTCAGGGCACGCCACATATTTTGATAAAACTCTTTGCTCTGGCGACCGGAACTCAATAGGCGCGTGGACTTGCCTATCACCTCCTCGTGCGTATAGCCGGTGATATCGGTGAACGTGGCATTAACGTCCAGGATGATGCCCTTGGCGTCGCTGATGATGATGCCTTCGCGGGCATGGGTAAACACATTGGCCGCCAGCTTGAGTTTGTCCTGCTCTTGTTTGCGTCCGGTAATGTCGCGTATCAGGGCGATAAAGCCCCACAGATTGCCCTGCGCATCGCGGACCGATGTGCCCAGGGTTTCGCTCGGAAACAGGCTGCCGCCGCGGCGCCGGTATTTGATTTCGTAGGGCGACAGCTGCTCGCCCGCCGCAGGATTGAAACGGATCTGACCCTGCTTTTCATATTCGGCCGGACTTTCATACAAATCGACGGTGGCGCGCCCGCCCAGCTGTTCAATGCCATAGCCAAAAATAGCCTCGAACGCCGGATTGATGCGAATCACTTGGCGCTTCACATTGGAATAAACAATGCCGTCTGGAATGCTGTTGAAAATGGCTTCCAGCAAGGCCTTTTCATGCGCCAGTGCGTTTTCCACCTTTTTGCGATCGGTAATATCACGCGTTACAGACAGCAGGCAGGGCTCACCCTGCACTGTCATCAGATGCGCCGACATCAGTCCGGAAATGATGCTGCCGTCCTTGGCAACAAACTCGGCTTCGATATTTTTATAAAAGCCGTCGTTGTGCAAGGCATCCATGCACCGTATTCGGTCTTCCGACCGGGCCCACAAACCCAGTTCCAGCGACGTTTTGCCCAGCGCTTCCTCACGGGTCCAGCCCACCATACGGGTGAAGCCCTCACTGACTTCCAGATAACGACCGTTGTCCATGCGGGTGATGTTGATCGCATCCGGACTCACCATAAAAGCGGAGCGATAGCGCTCATCACTTTCCTTCAAGGACCGTTCTGCCAGGCGGCTGCGGCGCCGACTCACCCACAAGGCCGCCACCAGGCCCGACTGGGCCAAAAACAACAGCACCGTGGCCACCACATAGCGACCATACTTTTCCATAAACTGCGGCTCACGATTCACAAAAATCGTATCGGCAGGCAAATGGCTGGGGTCGCCGCCCCGGCGCAGAATCTGCGCCCAGTCGTACATGGGAACCACCCCGACATTGATGAAAGTAAGCTGCGGCTTGGCTGGCGCGCTCCCGGCCAGCAGGTCGGTTACCAAGTGTGCCGTTGAGATACCCACACCATGCACAGTCACTACCGAGCCTCCAATGCCGCCATTGCGCAGGTTCAGGTCAAACAGTCCGAATACCGGAACATTGCTGGCCCGAATCAGCAGTCGCTCGGCCTCCACCGCGCTGGTGACGCGACCGGCAGCGTCGCGGTTGTACTGGGTAAAAAGAACAATACTGTGCGGCGGCATCTGCCGGACCCGCTGCAGCAGCGCTGCCAAAGGCAGATCGCCAGAGCGCTCCACCTGCAGCCCGGGGCCCAAGCCGTCCAACACCTGTTTCACTGCAGCATCTGCTTTCTGGTCCGCCTCGCTGGTACCCGAAACCAGCAAGACCCGCTGCGTACCAGGAAACATGGCCTGCGCCTGGCGCACGGTTCCGGCGGCGTCAAAATGGCTGTTCACACTGATCACCCGGCGCGCTACTGCGTCATCGGACTTTATATAGGGGCCTTGAATCATGATGACGGGTGCCCGTGGCGCAAAATCCCGCCCCTCCTTGAGCACCCAGTTTCCGGCCGGTTGCTGGACCGTGATGATCAGGTCGATGTGGTGGGCCGCATATTTTTCCTTCAGCACCTGCTCCAGGTGCGTGGCGTAATGCGGGTTGGCCAGGTTGCGCTCCAGGTCCAGGTACTCGCCGTACAACTGATTGGTGCTGATGCCGTCCTCTCGCAGCGTCGCCAGCAAGGCTTCGTCAAACACACCGACGCCCTCGCCGCCAGGGCCGTAAGAATACAACAGGAGGATATTTTTGGCAGCCAGCGCCGGGGCAAGCGCCACTGCAGCCTGTCCCGAAACAGAAATGCCAACCAGGAGCCAGGCAAACACAACCCAGGCCAGCTTGTGCGCGAACAAACGCAACCTGCAGCTCGGTCCAGTGCAATACATAAGCTACCTTCAGTGGTTGGCCGCCTAGCCTCCTAGGCACAGTGATCTGCGTGCATTTTATGTGCGCCAGCGCGCATTGCGTTATAGCTACGTTGCCACCGAGGAGAAACAAGCCGCCACCGGCAGCAACCCGGCGCCAAACGACACAGGGCCGTGCCGCAGTGCCGGCAGGCAGAGCTCTAAGCGGGCATTAACGCGTGGTACGGGTCGCCAGATGCAGGCCCAGGAAGCGTTCTGCCGGGTCGTCATAGCTGTCCATCTGCGCCAGTATGTGCCCCTCGCGGTCCAGCCGCAGCAGACGGAAATCATGCATGATCGAATCATTGAACAGCCACCACTTGACGCCCAGCAAGGCCACCACCCGGTCTGTGGCCTGTCGGTTGCCGGTGACAAAACTCCAGTTGCTGCGCTTCATGCCGCGCAGCGCGCGGTAGCTGCGCCATTCCTGCGGACTGTCATGTGCCGGATCCAGGCTGATTATGAGAAAACGCAAGGGCAACTGCTGCTGATCCGCCAACGCCTGGATATCCAGCAGGCGGCGCCAGTTGGTGCTACAGACAAATTTGCATTCGCTGTATTCCATTGCCACCACGGTTTGCTCACCGGCCCAGTGGTCCAGACGTGCCCGGGTGTCGTATTCGTCGATGAATTCATCCGGCACGCCCCACAAGCCACGGCCCGCCGCCGTAACGGCCAGCGGTAGCAGGCACGCCAGGGCCAGCAGGAGCACGGTGCGCCAGTGGCCCCAGCATCGCATGGTCAGTACTTCTGCAGCACCTTGACGTCCGCCGTTGCCTTGCTGACATAGCCTACGGCGCCAGGGGTGTTCTTCACCGCATTGATGACCTCGGTATCGCTGCCTTTGACCGGCGGCGGATTCAAGCCGTCACGAAAACCCTTCTTGGTCCAGATCGACGCGTATTTGGCAGCGTCCACCTTGATCACCTTGGCCAAGAAGTCGGCTTGCAGCGACGCATTGTCCATCGGCACCAGCTTGGTACCACTGGACAACTGCTTTTCACCGACGAACACGTCACGAATATCTTCAGCACTCAGGGACACGGCCGGATTGGCAATCACATACACATCACCAGCCCAGGCGCTCACCGAAAGCGACACGGCAGCAGCAGCCAACCAGGGAAGAAATTGCAATTTCATATCGTTATCCTCTGGTATTAGAAGCGCACCGAATACTGGGTGCGGAGCCAGTTCACAACCTGGCTGCCGTTGCCTTCGTCAATGATCTGCTCGACCTGTGCCTTCAGGGCAGAACGGGGATCCAGGTCATAGCGCAGCCCCAGCGTGGTCTGGTGGTAAGCGCTGCCGTAGTTTGTCGGGCTATCCGTAAACTGCGAATTGCGCAAATAGAAATAGGGGTCGTTCTGGCTCAGGTCGGCCTTCTCGTAGCGCGCAAAACCGGTCCAGCGCGGAGCGAACTGGTAGCCGCCCTGCATAAAGCCAGCCCAGCTCGTGTTGGTGCCGGCGCTTCCCCACAGGTCCTGGTTGTTGAAATGGTAGTACTCGCCAATCAGCTCCCACTGGTCGCTCTCAAAGAAGCCAAATGCGCCGACCATCTGCATATTGATCTGGCCGTTCTGTGCCGCGCCGGCATCAAAGCTGTCAATTTTTTCCTGCACAGCGTGCACGCCCAGCGTCAAACCAGAAACCGCGCGCGGACTGATACCCAAACGAAAGCCCACCGTAGGCGCAGCTTCATTGAAACCGGAGGCGTTGTAATCCAACTCGCCATCGCGCATGCTGTCGGAGTTACCCACAAAGGCGTCATAACTCAGGCGACCCGCAGCAGTGTCCACCTTGCCAGTGCCCCAGACCCCCACCGTATGCGAGGGCAAGATACCGCCCTGGTCTTCAAACGCAATCATGCGTGGACGGGTAATGCTGGTCTGAATTTCGGCGCCATGGTGAAAGGCGGTATTCCAGTAGCCGTAAGGGGTATGAAAACGTCCGCCCCAGACGGTCAGCGAATCACTTGCTACATAGCCTAGTTGCAAGCGCTCAAGATCTGCACTCAGCACGCCATTCTGGTCATATTCATAAGCCAGCTCCACCAGGCCTTTGACCCGGTCACCGAGTTGCGGTGTCAGATAAATATCGAAGGTGCCAAGGCGGAATCCCTGCTTGTCATAGCCGGCTTGCTGGCCATTCGAGCGGTTGTAGTCAACGTCAATAAAGCCGTGCAACGGAAGACCCGCATCACTCACCGGCTTGCTTGCCGAAGTCGCCAGGTCGGATACCGTTTTCTCCAGTGTCTCAACCCGTGCATTGACGCTTTCGGCCGGGGCACTTGCGCTAACGCCTGCCGGTGCCATTGCCGCCGCCGTGGGTTGGGCAGCACGCTGTTCCAGCTCAGTAATACGCTTTTGCAGCTGATCGATAACGCTCAGGCTCTGGTTGAATTTTTGCTCCAGCGCCTTGATGCGCTCGCTGTCGCTAGACTGCGCGGAAGCGGAAAACGCCGCCAGCAGGCTGAGCGACAGAATGCTGATGCGGAGTGGATGAATTTTCAATTGAGTCTCCCTCGGTGCTGGGGTGGATGTATGCAGTAGCTATTCCCCGATGTGGGGAGCGAAATAGCGAATACGCGCGTTATCTACAATAGCCATTGTGCGATAGCCGATGCAAGCAACGTGACGTAGTCTGCCAGACTTTATAGCACCCCTGCAGGGTCTTGGGCATTAGTTATCAGTCCCGCTATACCTATTCCGACGAATAGACCAGAACCGTGCCTGCATCCGATGTATTCACGCGACGCCCGAGTACACGAGCCACTGCATCGTGGCGTGTATTCACAAGGAATGCTCGATAATGAGAGCGCATTATCATAAAATGCCATTCCTGAATTTGAACCCCGCCCATGCGACAAACCTTTTCCCTCCTCAGCGCCCTTGCGCTATTGCTCGCCCTGGCCTGTGCGCCTGCCCGGGCACAAGAACTGCAAGTGGTGGCCGCAGAAAACTTTTATGGCGACCTGGCCCAGCAGCTGGGCGGGCCACAGGTGCGTGTGGCCAGCATTCTGGTCAATCCAGAACAAGACCCGCACCTGTTTGAAGCCAGCGTCAGCACCGCACGCCTGCTCAAGCAGGCGCAGCTGGTGGTTTACAACGGCCTGCACTACGACCCCTGGATGGAAAAGTTGCTCAAAGCAGCCCAGTCACCCCAGCGCAAAGTGCTGATTGCCGCAGACCTGGTGCAAGCGCGCAGCACCGACAACCCGCACCTGTGGTACCAGCCCGCCTATATGGTCAGTGTGGCCAAGGCACTGAGCCAGCAATTCCAGACCCTGGACCCGGCCCACAGCGCCGCCTATGCCAGCCGCCTCGACGCGTTCCTGCAGTCCATGACTGCGCTGTCGAGCCGGATCAGCACCATGAAAAGCAAGTATGCAGGCCTGCCCGTGACCGCCACCGAACCGGTCTTCGGCTACATGGCCGAAGCACTCGGCCTGCAGATGCGCAACGCCGGCTTCCAGCTGTCCATCATGAACGACACCGAGCCGCGCGTTAGCGACGTCATTCAGCTCGAACAGGACTTGCGTACACGGAGCGTGCGCGTACTGTTCTTCAACAGCCAGGCATCCAACCGCGCGGCCCGGAAAATCCAGAAGCTGGCGCTGGCCGCGCACATCCCGGTGGTCGGCGTGACCGAAACCCTGCCAGCCGGCAAACACTACCAAGACTGGATGCTCGACCAACTCGCGGCACTGGATGCCGGCTTGGCCAAAGACCGCCCATGAATGCCATCGTTTTCGACCAGCTGCTGGTATCGTTTGCCCACCGCACCATCCTCGACCACGTCAATCTGCAGATTCGGGACCAGCAATTCATTGCCCTGCTAGGCGCCAATGGCGCTGGCAAAACCACGCTGCTGCGCACCCTGCTCGGCCTGGTGCCGGTGCGCTCGGGCAGCGTTACAGTGCTGGGCGCGCCGGCCGGCAGCGACAACCGCCACATCGGCTATGTGCCGCAAACCCGCAACCTGCTCAACACAGCGCGCCTGTGCGGCTGGGACTTTGTCGCCAGTGCCCTGCACGGCGACCGCTGGGGTCTGCCACGGATCGGCAAAGCGGCGCGCAAGGAAATCGACTGGGCCCTGGACACCGTCGGTGCCACCGAGCTGGCCCGGCGCCCCCTCATGGAAACCTCTGGCGGCGAACGCCAGCGTCTGCTGCTGGCACAGGCGCTGCTGGGCCACCCCAAGCTGCTGCTGCTGGACGAACCGCTGATCAGCCTAGACCCGCACCACCAAAACAAAACCATCCAGCTGGTCAAGACAGTGCAACAGGAACTCGGCATCACGGTGCTGTTCAGCGCGCACGAAATCAACCCGCTGATGGGCGCCGTCGACCAGGTGCTCTACCTGGGCAAGGGCCAGGCGGCGCTGGGCAGCGTCGACGAAGTCATTACCTCGGAAGTCCTGTCCAGGCTCTACGGCACCCAGATTGAAGTGCTGCGCCACCAGGGCCGCATTTTCGTCATGGCCGGCGCCAGCGAAGTCGAAAAAATGGAGCACAGCCATGATGCTTGACTACGATTTCATGCAAAGCGCTTTTGCCGCCAGCGGCCTGGTGGCGCTGGTCGCCGGCGTGGTCGGCTACTTTCTGGTGTTGCGGCGCCAGGCCTTTGCCGGGCATGCGCTGTCACACGTCGGTTTTGCCGGCGCTACCGGTGCTGCCCTGCTCGGCTGGAACCCGATGGCCGGGCTGCTGCTGGTCACGCTGCTGGCCTCGACCTGGATGGGCAGCATGGCCGACCGGCTTGAGCGCAGCGACGTCGCCACCGCCGCCGTGCTGTCCCTGGCACTCGGCTTTGGCATGCTGTTCCTGCACTTCTACACTTCCTACGCGACCGAGGCAACGGCGCTGCTGTTTGGCAATGTGCTGGCGGTGGACGTGAGCACGCTGTGGCTGCTCGCCGGCATCGGCGCCATCTGCCTGGCCTTGATGGCACTGATCGCGCGCCCGCTGCTGTTTGCCAGCCTGCAACCCGAACTGGCCGAAGCCAAGGGCGTGCCCATGCGTGGCATTTCGGTGCTGTTTCTCGGTGTGGTGGCGCTGTGCACCGCCGAATGCATACAGATTGTCGGCGTGCTGCTGGTGTTCACGCTGATGGTCGGTCCGGCGGCCACGGTGCAACAGCTGAGCACCTCGCTCAGGCGCGGCGTACTGTTGTCGGCCCTGCTCGCCGTGCTGGAAGCCTGGGGCGGCCTGACGCTGGCCTACTACACCGACTGGCCCACCAGTTTCTGGATCACCGCACTGAGCAGCAGCGCCTACCTGCTGGCCAGCTTGCTGGCACGGCTGCAAAGCCGGCGCGCCGCGGCACCCGCCGAGCACCTGCACAACCACAGCCATTAAACCGGCCCGGCGCGAGGCACAATAGCCGCATGAGCACCGCAGAACGCAACACCCGACAACGCGACGCCATCAAGGCGGCGCTGGAAAGCGCACAACGACCACTGTCAACCCAGGAAATTCTGGAAGCCGCCAACGCCCAGGTGCAGGGACTCGGCATTGCCACCATCTACCGCAACCTGAAGTCATTTTTACAGTCCGGCGAAATCGCCCAGGTCAGCATGCCGGGCGACAGCCCACGCTACGAACTCTCGGGACACGGACACCACCACCACTTCCATTGCACCCGCTGTGACCGGCTGTTCGATGTGCACCAGTGCCCGGGGGATCTGAAAAACTTGGCACCCCAGGGCTTCACCGTAGAGCGCCATGAGCTGACGCTTTACGGCGTCTGCGCTGACTGCAAAAACCACCCCACCCAAGCGCCTGACCATGCCAGGCAGCCAGCCGCCTGAGCCGAGTCACATCAGCTTGGACGGCCCTGAACCCTGGTTCACCATCCAGTCGGCGGTCTGAAAGAACGACGCCTGCAAGCGGCTGCGCAGGTCGTCCGGCACCTGGACCTCGCGCATCGCCTGGTCCATGCAGGCCAACCACTGGTCGCGTTCCAGCACGCCAACGCGAAACGGCATATGCCGTGCGCGCAGGCGCGGATGCCCGAAACGCTCGACATAGTGCTGCGGTCCGCCCATCCAGCCGCACAAAAACCAGAACAGTTTTTGCCGCGCCGAAGCCAGGTCCGGACCGTGCGAGGCACGCAATGCGGCATAGCCCGGCTCCAGGTCCATCAGGTCATAAAAGCGCTGCACCAGCGCCTCGATACGCGGCTCACCGCCAATCCACGCAAACACCGTGGTTTCAGTTTCAGCATCACTCATGTACTTGCCCTGCGCAAAGTTTCCACCACCGGACGCCGCAGAATACCCCGCAGGCCCCACCAGCCGGCGGCCCAGGCCAGCACGGCACCGCACAGGGACGCCCAGACCGGCACCCACAGCGATAAAGTCCACTCGAATTCAAATACATAGTGGGCCAGCGCCCAGCCCACCGCCGTGGCCAGCAGCGCCGCCAACAGACCGGCCAGCAGCCCCACCCCGGCCAGCTCGGCACGCTGCACCTGGCGCAGCAAGCGGCCCTGGGCGCCCACCGCGCGCATGATGGCGTACGAGCGGGCGCGTTCCTCGCGCGTGGCGCCAACCGCCGCCACCAGCACAATCAGCCCGGCGACCAGGGTGAAGCCGAACAAAAACTCCACTGCCCGTATCACCTGGTCCAGCACCCGCTGCAACTGGTTCAAGGTGCTGCTGACGTCGACACTGGTGACGTTGGGAAACTGGCGCACCAGTGCATTGTCGAAGCCGCGTCCTGGCGGCGCCTTGAACGCCGTCATATAGGTGCTGGGCACCTGCGGCATCGCGCCTTGCGGATACATGGCAAAGAAATTGGCACGCATGGAGCTCCAGTCCACCTTGCGCAGCGAGCTAATGCGCGAAGCCACCTGCACCCCGCCCATGTCAAACAGCAGCTGGTCGCCCAGTTTCAGCCCCAGGGTGCTGGCAATGCCTTCCTCCACACTGATGGCGCCGGCCTCATTGGCAATCCACTTGCCGGCCACAATGTCGTTGTGCGGCGGGCACTCGGCGCTATAGGACAAATTGAATTCCCGATCCACCAGGCGCTTGGCACGCTCCTGCACATAGTCGTCGGGCGACACCGGACGCTGGTTGATCGCCACCAGGCGCCCGCGCATCATCGGATACCAGTCGTATTGCGCCACCCCACCCTGCGCCAGCGCGGCGCGAAATGCCGCCCCCTGGTCTGGCATGACGTTGATGACAAAGCGGTTCGGCGCGTCGGCCGGTGTCGCCTGGCGCCAGCTGGCAATCAGGTCGGTACGCAGCAGCACCAGCAAGACCAGCGCCAGCATGCCCAATGCCAGCGCACTGATCTGCACCACGGCATAGGCCGGTTGCGCCGACACCTGGCGCGTTGCCAGCACCAGCCAGCGCGGCGCCGTGCTTTCGTTGACACTGCGCCGCAAGCCGCGAATTGCCAGCCAGCTCAGCGCCGCGAACACCAGCACCGCCGCCGCAAAGCCGCCGACCGAAATCAGTCCGAGCGAGACATCGCGGCTGCTCACCAGCAACAAGCCGGCAAAGCCCAGCACGCCCAGCAGCAGCACGCCCAGCGAGGCCGGACGCAGGGCACCGACGTCGCGCCGAATAACGCGCAGCGGCGGCACCTGGGCCAGCTGCAACACCGGCGGCAAGCCAAACGCCAGCAGCAAGGTCATGCCCTGTCCCAGACCCAGCAGCAGCGGCCAGGCGGTCGGCGCTGGCAGATCAACCTGCAACAGACCGGCCATCATCTGCACGAACAGAAAATGCGCCAGATAGCCCAGCAACACCCCCAGGGCACTGGCGAACAAACCGACCAGGCCGAACTCCACTGCATAGGCCGCCGCCATCGTGCGCTGGCTCAGGCCCAGCACGCGCAACAGGGCGCAATCGTCCAGATGTGCGGCAGCAAAGGCGCGCGCCGCCAGCGCCACCGCCACCGCGCTCAGCAACGCCGCCAGCAGCGCCACCAGGCGCAGGAATTTGTCGGCCCGGTCCAATGTCTGCGTTAACTCCGGGCGCCCGCTTTGCATCGACTCGACGTGCAGACCGCGCCAGGCCCCTTCGGCGCGCGTGTCGGCCTGTTTGCGCTGCAGCTCAACCCAGTCCAGCAACTGCTGCACCGGCAATTCGGCACCGGCCAGCGCCAGCCGGTAGTTGACCCGGCTGGCCGGCTGAATCAGTCCGGTGGCCGTGACATCGCGCTGCTGAATCATCACGCGTGGCGCAAAGTTCATAAAGCCGGCGCCCTTGTCCGGCTCCAGTGCGATCAGCGCGGCAATGCGGAAGCGGCTGTCGCCCAGCAGCAACGTGTCGCCCAGCGACAGCTGTAAGGCCTCCAGCGTGGCCGGATCGACCCAGGCATCGCCCGGCGCCGGCACGCCCGGGGCGGCCACTTCCGGGGCCACGCCAGTGGTATCCGGCGTGCCTTCCAGCAGCAGCGTACCGCGCAAGGGATAGCCCGGCTGCACCGCTTTCAGGGCCACCAACCGGGACGCCCCGCCGCGCGCCTCGGTGGCCCGCGCCATGGTCGGAAAAGCCAGGGTTCCGACCTGCGCCAAACCCAGC
>CAIUDG010000116.1 GCA_903897925.1 uncultured beta proteobacterium
AATGTGTCGATGCCGGTGGTGCCGATGTAATAGTTGCGCCGTGCCGCCCAGGAATACTGGCCGCAGCCGACCGGGCCATGGCTGATGTGCACCATGTCCTTGATCGGACCCCACACCACGCCTTTGGAGCCTGCATAGGCACAGCCACGAATCGTCATCACGCCGGGCAAGGACTTGATATTGGACTTGACGCCGCAATCCGGCTTTCCTTCTTCAAAGCTGCCCAGGTGCTTGGCGCGCCGTTTGGCCATCTTTTCGGGATAAGCCTTCAGCACTTCATCAATCAGGGCCTTGTTGCTGGCCTTGCGCTCTTCAACGGTGGCGGTCATGGGGGAACTCCAGTAGTAGTAATTGGTCTTGGTCTGGTAGGCACCCTGTGCGCAGCAACGCGCCGCGCACAGGGTGGGGCTACCTCTTAGGCGGCAGCTGCCAGTTCGGCGGCTTTCTTGCCGACTTCGGATTCGTCGATGCTCTTCATGATGCCGAATTCCATCAGCATGTCTTCCAGTTGGTCCATGGTGATCGGGGTCGGGATCGTGCCATTGCCAGCGTTGTTGTGCACCTTGGAAGCCAGCGTGCGGTATTCCGCAGCTTGCTTGGAATCGGGTGCGTATTCGATCACGGTCATGCGGCGCAGTTCAGCGTGTTGCACGATGTTGTCGCGCGGCACGAAGTGGATCAGGCGCGAACCCAGCATGCCGGCCAGGGCTTCTGCCAGTTCCAGTTCCTTGTCGGTCTGGCGTTCGTTGCAGACCAGGCCGCCCAGACGCACGCCACCCGAGTTGGCGTACTTCAGAATGCCTTTGGAAATATTGTTGGCGGCATACATGGCCATCATTTCGCCGGACATGACGATGTAGATTTCCTGCGCCTTGTTTTCACGGATCGGCATGGCGAAGCCACCGCACACCACGTCACCCAGCACGTCGTAGGACACATAGTCCACGCCGTCATAAGCGCCGTTTTCTTCCAGGAAGTTGATCGAGGTGATCACGCCGCGGCCAGCGCAGCCAACACCTGGCTCTGGGCCACCGGATTCGACGCAGCGAATGTCCTTGTAGCCAATCTTCATGACGTCCTCGAGCTCCAGGTCCTCCACCGAACCGGCTTCAGCGGCCAGCGACAAGATGGTGTCCTGTGCCTTGGCGTGCAGGATCAGACGGGTCGAGTCCGCCTTGGGATCGCAACCGACGATCAGGATCTTCTGACCCAGATCGCTGAGAGCGGCGAGCGTATTTTGAGAGGTGGTTGACTTGCCGATGCCACCTTTGCCATAGAAGGCGATTTGCCGAAGTTTAGCCATTTGCATACTCCATTCAGGAAGGTTGAAAAACTAAGTTTGCTTAGCCACGACCATGTCAGCCTGACGTGCCAGTAAGTCTTGTTATTGGGGCTACGTATCGGCCGGACTTTTGTCCGCGCAGCTTCCCTATCGCAGCTTCCGTGCCAAACTTTTTGCGCCTGCATCTGCACCCCTTTCGGCGCCGCTTCCTCAGAGGGAAAACAGCGTTTTTCCGGTGCCCAAACATGGGCTGGAGCGCTTTGTTGATTTCCCGACAAAAGCGTCTGCGATGTCGGAAAAATCCCCGGATCGGCCGCTGGCCTGGCAGATTTGTGTCGGGTTTGCAGGACCGCCGGGGCGCTGGCAGGTTGGTATGTTCATTGCTGATAGAGCGGCATGTCTCCTACTCCCGCAACCTGCAATTTCGCAAACCCACCCAAGGAAACTTCATGACCGCCACACTGGCCACCAAACCCATCGACGAGACCGCATTTGCACGACTGGAGAGCGAAGGTCGTTTGCTCAACCCTCTGCTCAAGGCCATTACCGCCAAGCCCGGACGCTTCGGCTTCCGCGGCGAAATGGCATTGCGCTTTGCGCCCAAACTGGCCGACGAAGCGCGCCCGCCCGAACTCCTGAGCGCGCAGGCGATGGCCATTGCCAATATCGGCGAAAACACCATTCCCTTCTATGCCGGCTATTTGCTCAGCTTCGAATACCTCAAGGACGTGGCCGAAACACTGGGCGACGCGCTGTCTGCGGGTGGCAAATATTTCCTGTTCTGCAACAACATCGACCTGTCGAAAAAATACCAGGTGCCCTACAAAGGCGCGATGTTCTACGTGCTGCCGATCGACGAGTCGACGGTGTACAACGAGCTGCTCGATCTGTTCTATCTGGAAAAGAACGACCTGAAAAAGAAAGACACCGCCGGCAAGCTCGACGCCATCGCCGATGCGGCGCTCAAGTTTGACGTGACCTTCGACAACATCAGCTACGAAGAAGGCCTGCAGCTGATGGGCCCGGTGCGCAACCCCAACGAAAACCGCCCGGTCTGAGACCTGGGCCCGGCCGCCGTGGCGTACGACGAGGCGCAACCGTCCGCGCGCTGGTACACAACCAATCTGGTCAGTGTGCCGGCGCCGGTACTGGGCAGCGCCGCCTTCAACGCCGCGCCACGCGCACTGGTCATCGCCGGCACTTACGACGCACACCGGCGCCTGTTTCAACTGCTCGACAGCAGCCAGGACAGTGTGCAGGCCTACGCCATGTTTGTGCATTACATGGATCTGGCCTTCGGCCTGCGCAAACCGGCGCCCAGCGAATTAGCGCTGCTCGGTGCCGCCGAGCAGCGGCGCTGGCGCAGCAGCTGGTACAAACTGCTGCAGGGCTGGGGCATGGATTCGAACGGTCCCTCGGGCGCGGTCTTGAAAGGCTGGGTTGAAAGCCGCTTCGGCCTGGTGCCGGATTTTCACAAGGCCACGCTGGGGCGCTTTCCGTCGCCGGCCTGGGTCCGCTACCTGCAGGAAAAAGCCGCCAGCCGGTACAACAACAACAGCATTCACCAGCAGCTTGACTTGCTCTACGCCTATTGCCAATGGGCTTTGCGCCGGCGCTTCGGCAGCGCGCAACACCACTTTCGCTTGTGGCGCGGCACCAACCAGTGCGAGGAACAGGTGCTGGCCGGGCGCCTGCAAGACCGGCGCTGCACCGTGCGCCTGAACAACCTGGTCTCGTTCAGCCTGTCGCAAGACGACGCCTCCTGCTTTGGCGACTGGGTGCTGGAAGTGCAGGTTCCCATGTGCAAGGTGCTGGTGTTTCCGGAACTGCTGCCCGGCCATGTGCTGCGCGGCGAGCAGGAAGTGCTGGCGCTGGGCGGCGATTATGAAGTGCAGGCGCACTATGTCTGAATTGCTCGACAAGGCCCTGGGCGCATACCTCGGATTCGCCATCGGCGACGCACTGGGCGCCACCGTGGAGTTCATGCGCCCGCGCGAAATCGCGCTGCAGTACGGCGTGCACCGCGACATCAAGGGCGGCGGCTGGCTGAAACTGGCCGCCGGACAAGTCACCGACGACACCACCATGTGCCTGGCCCTGGGCGCAGCGCTGGAGGCCGGCGGCAGCAGCGCCATACAAAATTTCCTGGCGGGCGACCTGGCCCTGGTGCGCCAGATCGGCGACGCCTATGTGCGCTGGCTCAAGTCCAAGCCCGTGGACTGCGGCAACACCTGCCGCCGCGGCATTCTTCGCTATCTGCACGAAGGCAGCCTGGAAGGCCCCTACAACCCGGGCGATGGTGGCAACGGCGCCCTGATGCGCAACCTGCCGGCGGTGCTGGCAACGCTGAACGACGACACGGCCTTCGCGCGGCTCGCCCTGGCGCAGGCGCGGCTAACCCATAACCACCCGTTTTCCGACAATGCCACGCTGGGGCTGGGGCGCTTGCTGCGCCTGCTGCTGCACGGCGGCACGCAGCAGGATTGCCAGCGCTGGGTCGGGCACTGGATTGCTGAGCACCCGGTGTTCTCCATTACGCCGTACCGCGAGCGCGCCAGCGCTTACGTGGTCGACACGGTACAAACCGTGCTGCACTACCTGTGCCTGCACGCAGACTTCGAAAGCGCCATGGTGGCCACCGTCAACCAGGGCGACGACGCCGACACTACCGGCGCGCTGCTGGGCATGTTGGCCGGCGCCCGCTGTGGCGCATCCGGGCTGCCAGCGCGCTGGCTGGAGCGCTTGCAACCCGCCACGGTGCAGGCGATTCGCCAACAGACGGCGGCGCTGCTGGCCTTGAATGCAGCCCCAAAACCCCTAGGAGCCACGCCATGACCACGATCGTTTTCTTTGAAAAGCCGGGATGCGCCGGCAATGCGCGCCAGCGCGCTGCGCTGGAGGCCGCCGGCCACACCCTGCAGCGCCGCAATCTGCTGACCGAACCCTGGACGCGCACCACGTTGCTGGCGTTTTTGTCGGCCTTGCCGGTCGCCGACTGGTTCAATCGGGCAGCGCCGCGCATCACGCGTGGCGAAGTGCAACCGGAGGCACTCAGTGCGGACGATGCCCTGCTGCTGTTGCTGGCCGACCCGCTGTTGATCCGCCGCCCGCTGATGCAGCGCAGTGACAACCTGTCCTGCTGGGTCGGCTTTGACACCCGCGCCGTCGATGACTGGGTCGGACTTGGCACAAACCCTGCGTCAGCTGCAGCACTGGAAGGCTGCGCGTCTGCCGCCGCGCATTGCGCAACGCCGCCCCACCCCGCGATCACCTGAGGACCCCCGCATGCCACTCTACGACTACCACTGCAGCACCTGCGGCGCCGACTTTGAAACCCTGGTGCGCTCAGGCGACACGCCAAGCTGCCCGCAGTGCCACGGTGTGGCGCTGGAAAAGCGCGTGTCGCGCCTGGCGCCGGCCGGAAAGATTGAAGCCATCCGCATGGCCCATCGGCGCGTCGCCGCAGCACAAGGCCATCTGGACCACTACAGCCCTTCGGACAAAGCCAAGTTGCTGCAGGGGAAGAAGAACATTTAGCTTCCGGCCCGTTATTTGCTGTGTATATAGCGCTACCCGTGTTTGTGCTGTTTGTTGGCCGCAGCGTGTAGCAATTGTCTGAATCACGACAAAACTCGGGAGGTTTTGATGACACAAGCGCTGTATAGAAAAGGCGGCAACGCCGGTACCCGATCCTGCCCGGCGCGGCAACGCGCAGCACAACGCTGGAGCGCGGATTTGCCAGCGCACTTCAGCGCACTGGTGGTGGCCCCGGTAGCGCTGGAAGTGCACCGGGAATACGAAATGCAGGCCGAGCGGGTGCAAGGCCGGGACAGCGCCAATGCGCCCTGCTTCTATGAACACCGTTATGTACTGACGCAATTGCGCTGCGACGATGACGAGGTGTTTTACGAAGTGCCGGTCTATGTCGAAACGCTGACCTCCTGGCGCCTGATCGACGAGCGCTGGCTGGTCTGCCGCACCACCATTGACCGGCTCGGCCGAGCCGGCGCGCAAACCGAATTCACGCTCAGCGCGCGCATGCCCCGATGAGCAGCACCATGACCCGGCTTTCCGGCACCTTGCTGATCGACACCGACATGGGCCGCTTTCTGGGCGACAAGCGCATTCGGCTGCTCGAAGCGATTGACCAGTCCGGCTCGATTTCGCAAGCCGCCAAGGCGGTGCCGATGTCCTACAAAGCCGCCTGGGACGCGGTCGACGACATGAACAACCTGGCGCCCGAAGCCCTGGTGCTGCGCAGCGCTGGCGGGCGCCACGGTGGCGGCACCGAATTGACGGCGTTTGCGCGGCGTCTGATTGGCTTCTACCGCGCGCTGGAAGATGCCTCGCAGCGGGCCTTGGAAAAACTCAGCAGCAAGCTGGAACACAACGCTGACTGCGGGGTCGATGATTTTCGCCAGGTATTACGGAGGATGTCCATGAAAACCAGTGCCCGCAACCAATTCGCCGGTCCGGTGGTCGCCGTTCACGAGGGCGTGGTCGACACCGAGGTCAGCGTGCAACTGGCACCGACGCTGGTGCTGACGGCCATCGTTACCCGCGCCTCGGCCGAGACCATGGGCCTGCAACTCGGCACCGAAGTGATGGCCTTTGTCAAAGCCTCCAGCATTTTGCTGATGGTGGGCGAAGAAGAACGCATCTCGGCGCGCAACCGTTTTTCCGGCAGCGTGACGCGCATTCACCAGGGGCCGGTGAATGCCGAAGTGACCTTGTCCATGCCGGGTGGGCACCATGCCATCACGGCCGTGATTACCAAGGACAGTGTCCAGCGCCTGGGACTGGCCGAAGGCCAGCCGGCATGCGCCGTTTTCAAGGCGTCCAGCGTTTTTCTGGTGGCGCTGGACTGATTTTTATCTCTGCACAAAGGAATAGTTATGAAAGCCTCACCCTGGCTCTGCACCTTACTGGCTACGCTGGCGCTGAGCGCCCTGCCGCTGCGGGCAGAAGAAATATCGGTCGCCGTGGCGGCCAATTTCACGGCGCCCATGAAGCTGATTGCCGCCGAATTTGAAAAAGAAAGCGGGCACCAGGTACTGGCTTCGTTCGGCTCCACGGGAAAGTTTTACGCACAAATAAAAAATGGCGCGCCATTTGATGTGCTGCTGACGGCCGACGACGAAACGCCACCGCGCCTGGTGCAAGAAGGCGCGGCGGTAGCCGGCACCACCATGACCTACGCCATCGGCAAGTTGGTGCTCTGGTCCGCACAAGCCGGGCTGGTCGACGGCGCCGGCGCGGTGCTCAAAACCGGCACTTTTGCGCACCTGTCCCTGGCCGACCCAAAACTGGCGCCGTATGGCGCGGCCGGCATAGCGACCATGAAGGCGCTGGGTCTGTACAGCGCGTTACAGCCCAAGGTAGTGACGGCGGAAAACATCAGCCAGGCTTACCAGTTCGTGCGCAGCGGCAACGCCGAGCTGGGCTTTGTGGCCTTGTCGCAGGTGCTCCATGACGGCAAGGTGGAAGGCTCGGCGTGGCTGGTGCCCAGCACGCTCTACAGCCCGCTGCGCCAGGACGCGGTGGTGCTGGAACATGGCCGAAACAAGCCAGCAGCACTGGCCCTGATGAAGTACCTGCAAGGCGAGCGGGCCAAGGCCATCATCCGCTCGTTTGGCTACGAATTGCCCTGAGCCGGCGCGCCTAACCCGCGCTGCCGGCCTGGGCACGACTTAGGCACGGAACTGGCTTAACGCACAGAGAACCCATTGACCGGAGCACAAGCATGAAAATCGCCGTGGCAACCAAAGACAACTGGAGCCTGGTCGCCGGCCACGCCGGCAAGGCGCACCACTGGCTGCTGTACGACTGCCAGCCCGGCGCAGCGTTGCCGCTGCCACAGCAAATCACATTGACCGATGCGCAATTGCCGCACCATTTCAAGGACGCTGGTCCGCACCCGCTGCACGGTGTCGACATCCTGGTGGCGGCCAGTGCCGGTGACGGCTACGTCCGCCATATGGCCGCATGGGGCGCACAGGTGTTGCTGACCGGCGAAAGCCTGCCCTTGCAGGCACTGCAGAAAATCATCGCTGGGCAGGCCTTGCCCGACACCCGCTTTGACATCAGCACGGCGCTGTGCAAGGTGCGCGATCTGTTCAGCCGCCACTGAATCGGTAGCGCCGCCATGCACAGCAACGACACCGCGCGCGCACCCTTGCAGGCCGACTGGCTGGCGCGCCCGGCCGCGCCCCTGGCCCAGGCCGACCCGCTGCGCCCGCTGCTGGCCAGCCTGCTGGTCGGGCGCCAGCTGCAGCAAGGCGTGCTCAGCGCAACCCTGGGACTTGCAACAGCAGAATTTCAGGCCATGTGCCAAAGCTACTTTGGCGGCGCGCTACCGGCGCTGACGGATGGCCCGGGCGAGGACATCGTAGAACTCGAAGACCTGCGCCTTTTGCTGCTGGAATACCGTGCTGGCGAACATCAGTCGGAAGCCTGGCTGGCGCACATCGTGGCCTACAGCTGCTGTGGCCGCAACCACCTCTGGCAGGACCTGGGACTGGCACACCGGGCTGAGCTGTCGCAGCTGATGGCGCTGGCCTTCCCGGCGCTGGCAGCACTGAACAGCGCCGACATGAAATGGAAAAAGTTCATCTACCGGCACTACTGTGCGCGGGAGGGCATTTATGTCTGCCCAGCGCCGTCCTGCGGTGAATGCAAGGACCACGGCTTCTGTTTCGGCCAAGAAGCGTAGGCGCCCGGCATGTCCAGCGAAGACCTTAACGCCATTGCTCTAAGCCTCCAGCTGGCGGCGCTGAGCACCGCCCTGTTGCTGGTACTGGGTACCCCGCTGGCCTGGTGGCTGGCACGCAGCCGCTCGCGCTGGCGCAGCGTGGTCGGGGCGCTGGTGACGCTGCCGCTGGTATTGCCGCCGGCGGTGCTGGGGTTTTACCTGCTGGTGCTGATGGGGCCGCAAGGCCCGCTCGGAAAACTGACACAAGCGCTGGGCTGGGGCTTGCTGCCGTTCACATTTTCCGGGCTGGTGCTGGGCTCGGCCCTGTACTCCATGCCGTTTGTGGTGCAGCCTTTGCAACAGGCGTTTCAGGCCCTGGGTGATTCGGCACTGGAAGCCGCAGCCACCTTGCGCGCCTCGCCCCGGGACGCATTTTTCAGTGTCGCGCTGCCGCAGGCCCGCGCCGGCTTTCTCACTGCAGCGGTACTGGGCTTTGCGCACACCGTGGGGGAGTTCGGTGTGGTGCTGATGATTGGTGGAAACATTCCGGGCAAGACGCAGGTCTTGTCCATGGCGATTTACAACCATGTGGAGGCGCTGGAATACCGCAATGCGCACTGGCTTGCGGCCGGCATGCTGGGCTTTTCTTTCCTGGTGCTGTGGCTGCTCTACAGCCTTGGCTGGACGCGCAAAACCTGAGCCCCGCGCGATGCAGATTCAGGCCCGCTTTCAGCTCGAGCACCCTGGTTTTTCGCTGGCGGTGGATCTGCAACTTCCCGGCGCCGGCATTACCGTGCTGTTCGGGCCTTCGGGCTGCGGCAAGACCACCTTGCTGCGCTGCATGGCCGGGCTCACGCGGGCGCCCCGTGGCCAGTTCATCGTCAACGGAGCGGTCTGGCAGAACGACGCCGGGTTCCTGCCCACGCACCAGCGTCCCCTGGGTTATGTGTTTCAAGAGTCGCATCTGTTTGGGCACCTCAGCGTGCGGGGCAATCTGCGCTATGGCCAGGCACGGGTCCCCGCGGATCAGCGCCAGATTGGCTGGGACAGCGTGGTCGAGCTGCTGGGCCTGGGGCATTTGCTGGACCGCATGCCGCAGGGCTTGTCCGGTGGCGAACGCCAGCGCGTGGCGATTGCCCGGGCCTTGCTGACCAGCCCGCGCCTGCTGCTGATGGACGAACCCCTGGCGGCGCTGGACGCGGCACGCAAAAACGAATTCATGCCGTACCTGGAGCGCCTGCATGGCGCGCTGGATATTCCGGTGGTGTACGTCAGCCATGCCCCCGACGAAGTGGCACGCCTGGCCGACCAGGTGGTGCTGATGCAGGCCGGACGCGCCGTCGCCGTGGGCCCGCTCACGCAGATCTGGGCCCGCCTGGACTTGCCGCTGCCACTCGGCGAGGACGCTGGTGTGGTGCTGCGCGGCGTGGTGGCACAGCGCGATCTGGCGTGGCATCTGGCCCGGGTGGAATTCGACGGCGGCAGTTTGTGGGTGCGCGATGGCGGCCATGCCATCGGCGCAGCGGTGCGGCTGCGCGTTCTGGCACGCGACGTCAGCATTTCGCTGGCGCCGGTGCACGACATCAGCATCCAGAACAGCCTGCCAGCCACGGTCGAGGAAATCGCTGGCGACTACCACCCGGCGCTGGCGCTGATGCGCGTGCGCGTCGGTGCCGCGCCTTTGCTGGCGCGGCTGACCCAACGCTCCGCCGCCGCACTGGCGCTGCAGGCCGGCACCCCGGTATGGGCACAAATCAAGGCCGTGGCCTTGATTGGCTAGGCGGCTGGGCGGTAGAAATCGCTTTGCCGCCGGCGCATTTCCTTACGCCTAGAGTAGCTGCACGGTGATCGCTTCTTCACCCAACATCGCCTGGCATGCCAGGCGGGAGTTGGAACTCACACCCACCGTCGCATCCAGCTTTTCATTTTCCGCCCGCTGAATTTTGGACAGACTCTTGCGCCCCACCGTCACATGGACGTGGCAGGCATCGCAGCGCCCTTCGCCACCACATTTGCTATGGATCGGTTCGCCCACCGATTGCAGGGCTGCGAGCAGGCTGCTGCCGGCGGCAACGTCGTAGGATTTTCCAGAGGGAAGAACGGTCAGAGTGGTCATGGTGTCAGTAGGCAAGATGCCATTAGGTTAAAAAAAAGTGTCCGCGTTCAGGCCGCCACCGGGCGCGCCAGCGCAGCCGTCAGCGCCGCAGCAAACTCGGCCAGCGGCATGGCAATGCGGGTAATGTTCTGTTCCTGCAAAAAGCGCGCTTCCATGCGGGTCGGCTCCTGCGGCAGCACGGCCCAGTGCTGGTCACTGGAGCGCTTCATGATCTGGCGCGCGAAGCAGCGCGTCAGCTGGTCGTCAAAGCGGCACCCCAGAAACAGGAAGTTGCGGCCGGTGCGCCAGGCCTGCACCGCCGCAGGAATCGGCGTCTGGATATCGATCTCGGTCAGCACTTCCACAAAGTCACTGTCCGACACCAGGTAATTGGCGGCCGGGCCGTGGCTGCCCAAGGGCTTGTAAAGCATGCGCGGACTGCCGTCCGGCAGGTCCGCCAGCAAAGCGCCATCGCTGCCGTAGGCACCAGTCCAGTCGCCGAAATGCTCGGATTGCGACAGGCCCTGGATTTGCAACCAGTCGCCAGCACCGGCTTGCTGTGCCAGTGCATGGGCGAACGTGTCGTCGTACCAGGTATCCACCCACAAACCGGCGCCGCTGCCGGCCAGCGCCAGATGCAGCGCCGACGGCTGCGGGGTGTTGGCAAAGGCCTCGTTCATCAAATGCACCACCGACTTGCGGTGCTTGAAGTTCTCGATGAACTGCGCCGCCTGCGTCAGGCGCTTGCGGATCTTGTGCGGCACGCTGACCTTGGCCGTCATGCTTTCGGCCAAGGCCAGCGGCGTGCCCGGCACCTGCACCGCGCTGCACAGCGACAACATGTCCGGGCCCAGGTAGGGAATCACGGCGGCGCTTTGCAGGCCGCCGGCAATGGTGTGGATCAGGTCGGTCATGGGGAGTCCTTGCTAGTAAATGGCGGCGCCGGCACCGACATTGGTGGCGGTGTCCTTGAGCGTCTTGACGATGTACTGGACCTGCGCTTCGTCCAGCTGGGTGTGCAGCGGCAGTGCCAGCGCGCGGTCGCCGATGCGGTCAGTGTCGAGCAGTGCGCCACGCTGGCGACCAATGGCGTCGCCCGCCTGCATGTAATAAAACTGCTGGTGCAACGGGTGGCTATAAGCCGCCGTCTCGACCCCGCAGGCACGCAGGTCGTCCATCATCTGGGCGCGGGCACTGCCGGAAAAGCGCTTGCCCAGGTGCACCACGTAGAGCATCCAGTGCACCTCGTCCACCTGCTCGCCAATGTACGGCGGCTTCACGCCTTCAAAGCTTTGCATCTGCTCGTGGTACCAGGACACCACCTGGCGGCGCGCCTGCAGCCGGTCGTCCAGGCCGCTGAGTTGCGACAGGCCCAGCGCCGCCGTCAGTTCGCTCATGCCGGCCTGCAGCGGCACGCGGGCGCCGACCGACACCGAGCTCCGGTCGGCCAGGCGGCGCTGGCGCAGGTAGCGCAGTTCGTGCAGCAGCGCCAGGTCGTCGGTGACCAGCATGCCGCCCTCCCCGGTACAGAGCGCCGATGGCGCCGAAAAGTCAAACACCGAGAGCGCGCCAAAGGTGCCCACTTGCTGGCCCTGGTAACGCGAACCCAGGGCCTCGCTGCTGTCCTCGATCAGCGTCAAACCATGGGCCTCGGCGAGCGCGCGCAAGGGCGCCCAGGCCGCCGGATGGCCGTTGGTGTTACCGGCCAGAATGGCGCGGCTGCGCGGCGTGATTTTCAGGGCGGCTTTTTCCGGGCTCAGGCTGCCGGCCCAGTAATTGATGTCGGCGAACACCGGTGTGGCGCCGCACAGGGTGATGGCCTGGGCCACCTGGTGCCAGGTGTGCGAGGTGCAGATGACTTCATCGCCAGGGCCGATACCGAGCGCCCGCAGTGCCACCCAGGTGCCCAAGGTGCCGCTGGCCACGGCCAGCGCATATTTGCGCCCGACCCAATGCGCGAAGGCGGTTTCAAAGGCTTCCACCATCGGACCGTCGCCCCAGCGCGCCGACTGCAGCACGGCAGCCACCAGTTCCAGGTCGCGCGCACCGCAATCCGGTTCAAACAGGGATATCTGTTCGACGTCCATGCTCAGTCCTCGGTCAGGATCAGGGCGGTGGCGGCGTCCGCGCGGTCGGTCACCGACCAGCAATGGCCATTGCTGGTGGCCAGGTAGACGCGGCGGTGGCCGAGTTGCAGCGCCGGTGTTTCGTCACGCATGTCGATGGCGTCCACCACCATGACACGGGTCTGCGGGTCGCGCGCGCGCCATAGCGCGGCAGCGTCACGTACGCTGGTGGCGGCGCCAATCACTTCACTGGCGCTGCGCAGATAGTCGGCAGTGATCGGGGGATGCAGGTGCGTGCTCATGGGGTTTTACTCCTCCGTCAGGGCCAGGCGGCGGGCTTCCACCGTGATCGGCAGCGGGGTATCGGCCGGCATCTCGGGCAACACAAACTGCCAGCCATTGGCCAGCGTGACGAGGCCGCCCCACATGCCGGGAAGGGCCATCGAAACAATCGGTTCCTCGAGATCTTTTTTCGGTACGTAACCGGTCAGCACGCCCTTGCTGTCTTTGCGGATCATTAGTTTCATCATTGGCTCCAGGTGGGAAAGTCGTCGTTTCAATGCACTGCTTCTGGCACCAGCAGTGGCGCCAGCAAAGGCGGCAAATGGGTCAGCAGGTAGGCCACTTCGGCTTCGGTGCTGCTGCGCCCCAGCGACAGGCGCAGTGCCGCCAGGGCTTCGTCTTCGGCCACGCCCATGGCTTGCAATACATGCGAGGGCTGGCTGCCGGCGGAGGAACAGGCGGCGCCGCTGGAGGCCGCCACGCCAATGCGCTCCAGGCGTTGCAGCACCACATCGACCGACAGCCGACCAAAGCGCAAATAGCTGGTGCCCGGCAGGCGGGCGCAGTGCTGGCTCCAGACATGGGTGCTGGGCAAGGCCTGCTGCAAGCCGGCTTCCAGCTGGTCCCGCAAGCGGCGCAAGCGCTGCGCCTCGGCCGCCACGTCGCCCAGCAGTTCCAGCGCCGTGGCCATGCCGACAATGCCGGGCAGATTTTCGGTACCGCCGCGCCGGCCGCGCTCCTGGCTGCCCGGCATGGGCGCCACAAACGGCGTGCCCTGGCGCAACAACAAGGCGCCGACGCCTTTGGGGCCGTGAAACTTGTGTGCCGACAGGGACACTGCGTCGGCGCCGCTGCTGCCAAAGTGGAACGGCAGTTTGCCAATCCACTGCGTCGCGTCCACATGCAGGGGGGCGCCGGCCGCATGCGCCAGCGCCGCCACTTCGGTAGTGGGCAGCAATACGCCGCTCTCGTTGTTGGCCGCCATCAGGGAGACCAGTGCCACGTCGGGGCCGATCAAGGCACGGGCGGCGTGCAGGTCAAGCCGGCCCCCGGGCAGCACCGGCAAGAAGTCCACCGGCAAACCGGCCTCGCGCAAGGCCTGCGCCAGCCGCAGCTGAGCGGCATGTTCGGTGCTGCCAAACACCACCCGGCAACGCGGCGGCGCGGCCGCGGCCAGCAGGCCGCGCACCGCCATGTGGTTGGCTTCTGTGGCGCCACTGGTGAAGACCACTTCTACGGCTTTGCATCCGAGCACCTGAGCCACCCGGGCGCGCGCCTGTGCCAGCAGGCGTTTGGCATCCTGCCCCGGGCCATGCTGGGAAGAGCTGTTGGCCCAGTGCTGGCCCATCACTTCAAGCATGGCCGACATGACCTCCGGGGCCGGCGGCGTGGTGGCGTTGTGGTCGAAGTAAATCATGGCCAAAACTGCCGTTCCGGGTCGCTGCACAAGGCCTGCAGCAGGGCGTCCAGCGGCGCATTGCGCAATCTTGGCACCCATTCGTGGCGCGCGTGGTCACGCGAACACAAACACCACTGGTTGCTGCCATTCGGCACCAGCAAGGCGATGTCGATCATGCCGCCCTGCGGGTCCACCTTGCGCGAACAGCACGGACTCTGGATGCGGTAGGCCTGGCCTTCGAGCAGCACCTGCGGACGCACATAGCGGTAACGCACACGCTCGCGCAAGGCCCGTTGCACACGGTGCAGCGTCAGGTTGCGAACCGGACTGCGGGTGGACGTGGGCGCGGCGGCGGACATAGGGAGCCGATCAGGCGCTGACGCTGGGGTGGACCGGGTCCTCGGTCTCCGGCAGCAGGCCGGCCGGCGCCGGCACCAGTTCAATTTCCAGGCAGCCGACCACGGCCTGTGCGAACTGCACCAGGTAGACCGGTTCGTTGATCTCCTGGGCGTGGCCGATGTTGACGATCTCGCCGACCGAGCCGCGCGCAGCAAGCAGCGCGTCCAGCGCGTGCTCGGGGTGGCTGCCGTCATTGTGCAGATCGTCCAGGGCGATCACGCGCTGGCCCCAGGCGTAGGCCGGTTCGCGGACTTCCATTCCAGGCAGGGTGCTCATGTTTGCTCCTTCAACGGTGTGGCAGATCCAAGGTGTTGCAGCGCCTGGGCTTTTTCGCCCAGCTGCGCCAGCACCTCTTCGGGCAGGTGGTCCAGCGTGCACAGCTCTTTGGCGCGCATGCCCACGCGGTGGCCGGACTCGACGAAGTCCACCGCATAGATGTAGAACTGCTGCAAAAACGTATTGATGTTGATGACGTAACCGATGTCACCCTTGTGTACCAGCACTTCGCCGATGTCGCGGCCGTTGTACGTGCCATCGTTGCGCACCACCGAACGCGCAATCACGCGCTCGCCATAGGCAAAGCGCGGTGGTGCGGCAATCTCGATTTCGTCGCTGTCCCGGGCAATATCAACCATGCGCGTCTCCCGGCGCGCTGGACAGCGCGCGCAAACGTTGTTCCACCACCTGGCGGATGTCGGCTTCGGCGTCGCCCTGCATCAACTGCAAGGTCGCCACATCGGCGCGCTGGGCGACTTCAAAACGCACCCGCAAGTCCTCGTCCTGGCACAGTCTTGCCAGCAGCGCCACCGGCAGGCGCTCGGCCACGGCGCGGCGCACTTCGGGCTCGCGGTCTTCGGCCATGCGCAGCAGGGCCGGCATATCCAAGCGCTGGGCCACGCGCAGGCGCACCGCCCGGTCGCTGTCCTGCACCATGGTGGGCAGCAAGGCCAGCGGCAGGCGCTGGGCAACCAGTTCGCGCACGCCATAGTCGGCATCGTTGCGCAGGGCCAGCAGTTCTTGCGGACTCAGGCGCATGGCGACACGCAGACGGACTTCCCGGTGCGGGTCACGCAGCAACTGCTGCAGCTGGGTCTGCGGCAGCCGCAGGGCCAGTTGCAGGCGCACGGTTTCGTCCGGATCGTCCAGCAATGGCATCAGCCGGAACACGTTGGCATAGCGTGCCGCAATGGCGCGCACCTCGAAATAGGGATGCGCCAGTTGTTCGTCGCACTGCGCCGGGTGCCAGCGAAAAAAACGGTCGATGCGCCGCGCATACACGTCCTGCATGCAGGCATACCCCGGTTCGCAGCCGTCGCGCTCGGGCAGACCGCGCAGGCTGGCGTAGCGACAGTCGGCACAGCGGATACTGCCGCCCTGCCAGTGCTGGGGTGCAATATCATCCGGCGGCGCGCGCCCGCCTGCCGCAGCCTGCGCGCGTTGATCCTGGCGTGCGCCCGCGACCGCCATCATGGCCTTGCCGTGGGCCAGCCGCGGACCGGGTAATGGGGCGCGGTGTCGGTACCGCCACCGCTCTCGAAATGTTTCAGCATGTGCGCCAGCACCGCACCCCGGACATGGTCCTCGGGATCCAGACGGCGCAGCGCGCCAAGCATCCGATGGGCCTCGGCCATATCGCCCAGGCGCATGTTCAGATAGGCCAGGCCTTTGAGAACGAACAAATAGAAGCGCACCGCGGCATCGTGGCGCGCCTGCTCCTGGCTCGGCACTTCGTCACCGAAATTCGGCCCCAGCGCGGTACGCGCAATGGCCAGCGCGTCTTCGCCAACGGCGCGCGCCATCTTCAAGCGGTGGCCGTAAAAGTGGAAACGGTACAGCGCGATCAGTGGCGCCGGGTGGCGCGGCAAGGCTGCGCGGGCCTGCTCCAGCAGTGCCTGGGCTTGCTGCGGCTCGTGCTGCAGCAGCGCGGCCTGTTCCATCAACGCCAGCACTGCGGCCGGCAAGCCGCCCCCGATGGCGCCGGCAGCAAAGGCGGCCAGGTCATCTTCCAAGGGGGGCTTGCCGTAGGCCATGGTGTGTCGCCGCTGCGCCTCAGGACGCGACCATCGGACGGCCACGCCCGATTGCGCCGATCTCGATTTTGGTGACCGCGCTGGGTGCCGCACTGTCGGCCGTGCTGCAGGCACAGGCGGCCTTGTTCGGATCAATGAAAGAGAGACCGGACTGGGTCGCGGTTTCGACAAAATCGATCGTGATGCCATTCAGCAGCAGGCGGCTTTCTGCCGCCAGGAACAGGCGCACACCGTCCACCTCGACCAGTTGCTCGCCGTCCTGTGCCGCCGCTTCGGCGCTGAACTGCGAGGAGTAACCCGAGCAGCCGCCGGGCGCCACCGACAGGCGCAGACCGGCGCCCGCAGGCAGGCCGGAAAAACGCACAACGCGCTGGATGAACTTGGCCGCCGCCGGCGTGATGGTGATCTGGGGCACCATATCAGGCCTTGACAATGCAGCCGTCCACCGGACACACCGCCACGCATTGGGCGGTATCAAAGTGGCCGACACAGTCGGTGCACTTCTTCGGATCGATCACATAGGTACCGTTTTTTTCACGGATGGCTACGTTGGGGCACTCGGGTTCACAGGCGGAACAGGCGGTGCAGGTCGAGGAGATGATTTTGTGGGCCATGGAGATGCTCCGTTGGGGTTGAAGAAAAAAAGACTCAGGCGGCCAGGGCGACGCCGCCGGCCAGGTTGGTGAAAGCGCCTTGGCGAATCTGGGCGTCGCCACGGCTCTGGTGCCGCACGGCACCACTGGCAACGCGGGCGCGGTAATCGCTGAACCAGTCCAGCGCGGCCTTCTCAATGAATTCGCCGACGTACTGGTCGACCGGCTCCACACCCGCGGCGCTCAGTTCATCGCGCGGGCAGGCGCCGATTTTTGCCACCAGCACGGCGTGGCAATCATTAATAGCGCGCACCACCGAAGGCAGTTGCTCGTCGTCGCCGGCACCGCCCTGGCAGTACTGGTCGACACGGCGGTGACCGACAAACAAGGCCTTGCTGGAAGAGACTTCAAACACCTGGAACTCGGTGACATGGCCAAAGTGTTCGTTGACCCGCCCGCCGCCCTTGGTGGCCACGGCCACCAGGACGGTCAGGTCTTCCGCGCTGGGCAGCGCGCTGGCCTGTGCCAGCGCCTGTTGCTTGGCCGCCTGCTGGGCCTGGCGCTCGGCGGCGACCTGGTCCTGGTAGGACTTGCGCTTGTCCAGGTCGTAGACCACGTCCATCTGCTCCAGCTTGTCGAGCGTAAATTCTTCGCTGCGGTCTTCGCCGAGCAGGCCAACCGCATCGGCACGGCACTGGCGGCAGTGGCGCATCAGGTTGGCACCGCCCATGCAGGCGTCCTGTACCGCCTTCAGCTCGGCAGCACTCGGGCCGCGCTGGCCAGTCAGGCCGAATACGGTGCCATGTTCGGCTTCCGAGATCAGCGGCATGATGTTGTGCAGGAAGGCGCCGCGCTTTTTCACTTCGCGGTTGACTTCCATCAGGTGCTGGTCATTGACGCCGGGAATCAGCACCGAATTGATTTTGGTCAGCACGCCACGCGCGGTGAGCATCTCCAGGCCCAGCATCTGGCGTTCGTGCAGAATCTTGGCCGCCTCATAGCCGGTGACGCGCCGGTGCTGCCAGAAAATCCAGGGATAGATTTTTTCGCCCACAGCCGGGTCCACCATATTGATGGTGATGGTCACGTGGTCGACGTTGTATTTGCAGATTTCATCCACGTAATCAGGCAGCGCCAGGCCATTGGTGGAAATGCACAGCTTCAGGTCCGGCGCCTGTTGCTGCAGCATGCGGAAGGTTTCAAAGGTTTTGGCCGGATTGGCCAGCGCGTCGCCGGGGCCGGCAATGCCGAGCACCGTCATTTGCGGAATTTCACTGGCCACCGCCACCACTTTGCGCACCGCCTGTTCCGGTGTCAGCTTTTGCGAAACCACGCCGGGGCGTGATTCGTTGGAGCAGTCGTACTTGCGGTTGCAGTAGTTGCACTGGATATTGCAGGCCGGGGCCACCGCCACATGCATGCGCGCGAAGTGGTGGTGGGCTTCTTCGGAATAGCAAGGGTGGTTTTTGACTTTGTCCCAGATTTCCTGGGGCATGTCCTGCGGGCCGTCGGACGAACCACAGCTGGCCTTGCCTTCGCCACCCTGCGTGCTGCAGCCAGCGCTGCCGGACGGCATTTCAAGTGCGGCACCCAGCGGTTTAATCTGGCCGATGCTGATATAGCTAGTTGCTTGCATGGAGACCCTTCTCACAACCATTAGCGGTCGCATAAGGGTTCAATAGCTAAATCCATGCCAGCCAAAAATACGCTGTTGGAAGCGACTTTTGTCGCAAGTGGCACAGCGTGCGGGGATCATCGCACCGGCTTTTTGTTGTGCCTGTCAGTGATCCGACAAAGGCAACATTCGGCGCCAAGCGGCGGCTAAAACTTCCGCACTTCAATGCCGTTCTTCTGCAGCGCGTAGCCCATCTGGCGCGGCGAGATTTTCAACAGGCGTGCGGCTTTGGCCTGCACCCAGCCACAACGCTCCATGGCCCAGATCAGGCGTTCGCGCTCGCCTTCCGGTTTGCCATCGTTGTCCGCCACGCTGGCGCCATTTTCGGTCGCCGCCGCATCGGCCGCGGTAACGACCGGCGGCGCCACCGCTGCCGCGGCGCTTGGCGGCGTGCCGGGCTGCGCAGCCGGTGCCACCATCGGCACTTCCACCACCGGTATGTCGGCAATGCGCATCGGCGTCACCGCGTCTTCGCGTTCCACGTGGTGCAGCACCTGGGTCAGGCAGCGGTCGCCCTTGCACGGAAAGGCGAGGTCGGTGATGGTGTCGTTGTGCGCCATGGTGGCGGTGCGCTCGACACAGTTTTCCAACTCGCGCACATTGCCCGGCCAGTAGCAGCTGGTCAGCACGCGCAAGGCGTCGGGACTGAATTGCGCCTTGCGCTCGTTTTCCCGATTGAAGCGGTCCAGGAAAAATTGCGCCATGGCCGGAATGTCCTCGCGCCGCTCGCGCAGTGGCGGCAACTGGATGTTGACCACGTTGATGCGGTAATACAGGTCGGCCCGGAATTCACCGGCCTTGACCATGCGCTCCAGGTTGCGGTTGGTGGCCAGGATCAGCCGGACATCGACCTTCACCGGCGTGGTGCCACCAACCCGCTCAAACTCGCGCTCCTGCAATACCCGCAACAGCTTGGCCTGGAAGGACATCGAGATTTCACCAATTTCGTCCAGGAACAGGGTGCCGCCATGGGACAGCTCAAAGCGGCCCTTGCGCGTTGCCTGGGCGCCGGTGAAGGCGCCTTTCTCGTGCCCGAACAGTTCACTCTCCAGCAGCGATTCGGACAGCGCGGCACAGTTCAGGCTGACAAACACCTCGTTCTTGCGTTGCGACATGTTGTGCAGCGCGCGCGCAATCAGTTCTTTGCCGGTACCGCTTTCGCCACGGATAAGTACCGTGGTGCGCGTCGGTGCAACTTTGTGTACCTGGGAGAAAACTTCCTGCATCGGCGCCGAGGCACCGACCACTTGAGGAATCTGCTTGCCCGGTTTGAGCGCCTTGTGCATGCGCCGCACTTCGTCCTGCAAATTGTCGTGCGCCACGCTGACACTGCGGTTCAGCAACAGCGCCTGCCCCATCAGAGTAGCCACCATCTTGAGCATTTGCAGGTCGTTCGAGAAGCCGCGTTTTTCGCCCGGGTTGAGACAGTCAATGGCCAGCACCCCCATGGTTTTGCGGTCCGCCCGGATCGGCGTCACCAGCATCGCGACCGCGATGCCGGGGCTCTGGTCGGCGCCACCGGTGCGGTTCAGAAACAGGGGTTCGGAGCGAACGTCGGGAACGATCACCTGGATGCCATTGGCATAGACGCGCCCGACAATGCCTTCGCCGGTCTGGAATTGCAGCCGCTGCTGTTCTTCACGCGTGAGGCCGACGGCACACAGACCGCTCAGACGCCCTTCGGGTTCGCCCAGCACGACAAAAGCCCGGCGCCAGTCAAACGCGTGCAGCAGGTAGTTGAGTGCTTCACGGAAGGTCTTGCTGACATCCAGTGAAGTGCCCAAGGTTTTGCTGACTTCGTAGATCGCGTTGAGCTCGCGACGGGATTCCATTGCCTGTGCATTGATCATGGTGAGCTCCGGTTAGCACGAAGGCGCGTTGTACCAGCGCCATGTGACAAGTCATGCAAGAAACGCGCCTAGGGTGGCGGATATGTCGCTTTCGTCGCATCGGAAATTTCACGACAAACAGAACAAGAATGCGACGCCGCCAACGGTCTGCTGCCAACAAACGCAACAATTTTGGCACCTGCCGAGCCCGGTGCGGGGAAAAAGTGCATGGCACTGAAATTGCAGATTGGTAGCTGTCCTCCGTTTTTCAGGAACTTCCTATGCCGGACTCCAACAGCCTTGGTGCCTCTTCACGCAACGCCCTTCCGGTGTACCTGGACTACGCGGCAACCACGCCGGTAGACCGCCGGGTCGCGGCGCGCATGATTCCTTACCTGACGGATATGTTCGGCAATCCGGCCAGCCGCTCCCATGCCTATGGCTGGGCCGCCGACGAGGCGGTGGAACTGGCGCGGGAACAGGTGTGCGCCCTGATCGGCGCGGACCCGCGCGAAATTGTCTGGACCTCGGGGGCCACCGAATCGAACAACCTGGCCATCAAGGGCGCGGCGCATTTTTACCGCAGCAAAGGCAAGCACCTGGTAACGCTGGCCACCGAGCACAAGGCGGTGCTTGACAGCATGCGCGAACTGGAACGCGAAGGCTTTGAAGTCACAGTCTTGCCGGTGCTGCCCAGCGGCCTGCTGGACCTGGACCTGTTTGCCGCCACTTTGCGCCCCGATACGGTGCTGGCCTCGGTGATGTTTGTCAACAACGAAACCGGCGTGCTGCAGGATGTTGCCGCCATTGGCGCGATCTGCCGCGCCAAAGGGGTGCTGTTCCATGTGGACGCGGCACAGGCGGCGGGCAAAGTGGCAATCGATCTGGAGCAATTGCCGATCGACATGATGTCGCTGTCGGCGCACAAAATATACGGCCCCAAAGGCATCGGCGCCCTCTACGTTCGACGCAAGCCCCGGGTCCGCATAGAAGCACAGATGCATGGCGGCGGCCATGAGCGCGGCATGCGCTCGGGCACGCTGGCGACGCACCAGATTGTCGGCATGGGCGAAGCCTTCTGGCTGGCGCACAAGACCATGGAAAGCGACAACCTGCGCATTGGCGCCCTGCGTGACCGGCTCTGGGCCGGTCTGCGCAAAATGGATGCGGTGGTGCTCAATGGCGATGACAAGCAGCGCGCGGTGCACTATTTGAATGCCAGCTTCAACTATGTCGAGGGCGAGTCCCTGTTGATGGGCATCAAGGACGTGGCGGTGTCGTCCGGCTCAGCCTGCACTTCAGCCAGCCTGGAACCCAGCTACGTGCTGCGCGCCATGGGCCGCAGCGACGAACTGGCACACAGCTCGGTGCGCTTCTCCATTGGCCGCTTCACTACCGAAGCCGAGATTGACTACACCATCGCGCAAGTAACCCAGGTGGTGGGTCGCCTGCGTGGCATGAGCCCCTTGTGGGACCTGGTTCAGGCCGGCGTCGACCTGAGCACCATCCAGTGGTCCGAGCACTGAATTCATACCCTACCCATTACCAAAGCGAAGGAACCCCATGGCCTACAGCGACAAAGTGGTTGACCACTACGAAAACCCGCGCAACGTCGGCGCCTTTGACGCCGACGCCGACAACATTGGCACTGGCATGGTGGGCGCCCCGGCCTGCGGCGATGTGATGCGTTTGCAGATTCGTGTCAACGCCGACGGTGTGATTGAAGACGCCAAGTTCAAAACCTACGGCTGCGGCTCGGCCATCGCCTCGAGCTCCCTGGTGACCGAGTGGGTGCGCGGCCGCACCCTGGACGAGGCGCTGGCGATCAAGAACGCCGACATTGCCGAAGAACTGGCCTTGCCGCCAGTGAAGATCCATTGCTCGATCCTGGCCGAAGACGCCATCAAGGCGGCCGTGGCCGATTTTCGCGCGCGCCACCCGGCCGGGGGCGGCACGCTGGTATCCGAGCAACTGGCGTGCGCTTCAAGCACGCGCTGAACCAGGCCGGTTTCATTTCCGTCTATCCAAACCAAGGGGATTCCAATGCAAGCAGCTCTCAGTGTGGAAAGCGCCAGCCAGCCTGGCCTGATGCCCAGTCAACTTGAATTCACGGCGGCGGCGGCGGCCAAGGTCGGCGAACTGATTGTCGAAGAAGGCAACCCGGCGCTGAAGCTGCGCCTGTACGTCACCGGCGGCGGCTGCTCCGGATTTTCGTATGGCTTCGCCTTTGACGACCAGCTGGCGGAAGACGACAGCGTCATCACCACCGCCGGTGTCGCCCTGGTGGTGGACGCCATGAGCCTGCAGTACGTGCTGGGCGCCCGGGTCGATTTTGAAGACGGACTGGAAGGCTCGCGCTTTGTCATCCACAACCCGAACGCCCAGACCACTTGTGGCTGCGGCAGTTCCTTCTCGGTATAAGGAGACCCTGCCATGACGGTTTCCCTGACCCCTGCGGCGGCGCGCCATGTCGCCAAGTCGCTGGCCAAGCGCGGCGGTGGCATCGGCCTGCGCCTGGCCGTGAAGACCAGTGGCTGCAATGGCTTTGCCTATGCGCTGGAATTTGTCGATGTGGCGAATGCCGACGACAGCTGCTTTGAGACCCATGGCGTCAAAGTGATTGTGGACGCGCGCAGCCTGGGCATGCTGGCCGGCACCGAACTCGACTTCGTCCGCGAAGGCCTGAACGAAGGCTTCAAATTCAACAACCCGAACGCCAAAGCCAACTGCGGTTGCGGCGAAAGCTTCGCGGTCTGAGCCGAAGCGACGGAACAAGGCACCACCATGGCATTGCTGCAAATTTCGGAACCCGGTCAGAGCGCCGCGCCCCACCAGCACCGGCTGGCGGCGGGCATCGACCTGGGCACCACCAATTCGCTGATTGCCACGGTACAAAGCGCCCAGGCCCGGGCCCTGCCCGATGCGCACGGCAGCCTGCTGCTGCCCTCGGTTGTGCGCTATCTGCCGGGCAATGGCCTGGTGGTCGGGCGCGAGGCACAGGACAGCCAGGCGGACGATCCGCAAAACACGATTGTGTCGGTGAAGCGCTTCATGGGGCGCAGCCTGTCGGATGTGAAGGAGGCCGCCGGTCTGCCCTACCAGTTCAGCGATGGCCCGGGCATGGTCAGCATCCGCACGGTGGCCGGCGAGCGTTCGCCGGTACAGGTATCCGCAGACATTCTGAGCGCCTTGCGCGAGCGCGCCGAGCTCAGCTTGGGGGGGCCGCTCAGCGGCGTGGTGATCACGGTGCCAGCCTATTTTGACGACGCCCAGCGCCAGGCCACCAAAGACGCGGCACGCCTGGCCGGGTTGACCGTGCTGCGCCTGCTGAACGAACCCACGGCCGCAGCAATTGCCTATGGTCTGGACAAATCCGCCGAAGGCACGTTTGCCATTTACGACCTGGGTGGTGGCACCTTTGATATTTCGATTCTGAAACTCAGCCAGGGCATTTTTGAGGTGCTGGCCACCGGCGGCGACTCGTCCCTGGGCGGTGACGACTTCGACCACGTGATTGCCGAATGGTTCTGCAGCCAGCATGGAATGCCCGGCTTGTCGGCTCTGGCGCCGGGCGCGCAGCGCAGCCTGCTGGCGGCGTCGCGCGCGGCCAAGGAAGCGCTATCGACGCACGACAGCACGGCGCTGACCCTGAACGACGCCACCGGCAACGCACAACAGGCAATCCTGTCGCGTGCGCGCTTCGCCGAGCTTGGCGCGCCACTGATTGCCCGCACCATTTCCGCCACCAAGCGCGCCTTGCGCGACGCTTGCCTGATTGTTGACGACATCACCGGCGTGGTGCTGGTGGGTGGCTCCACGCGCATGCCGCTGGCACGTGATGCGGTACGCGCCCATTTTGACCAGGAACCCCTGGCCGACATCGATCCGGACCAGGTGGTGGCGATCGGTGCTGCACTGCAAGCCAATGTGCTGGCTGGCAACAGCAGCTCAGATGACTGGCTGCTGCTGGACGTGTGTCCGCTGTCGCTTGGCATCGAGACCATGGGCGGTCTGGTGGAAAAAATCATTCCGCGCAATTCAACACTGCCGATCGCGCGGGCGCAGGAGTTCACCACCTTCAAAGACGGACAGACCGCCATGTCGCTGCACGTGGTGCAGGGCGAGCGCGAGTCGGTGGCGCACTGCCGCTCGCTGGCACGCTTTGAATTGCGTGGCATTCCCGCGGCGGTGGCCGGCTCGGTCCACATCCGCGTCAGTTTTCAGATCGACGCCGATGGCTTGCTGTCGGTAAGTGCGCGCGAACAGCACAGCGGCATTGAAGCGCACATTGAAGTCAAACCGACCTATGGTCTGGCCGAAGCCCAGATTGCAGACATGCTGAAGGAGGCCATCGGTTCGTCGCAGGAAGACATGGTCTTGCGCTCGCTGCGCGAAGCGCAGGTCGACGCACGGCGCTTGCTGGATGCCACCGAAAGCGCCCTCGCCAGCGATGCCGCGCTGCTGAGCGAGCCCGAATTGCAGCGCATTCAGCAGGCCATGTTCCGGCTCGCCGATGCGCTGGAAGCCGAAGCCGCGCTGCCGGACCTGCGCACTGCCAGCGCCGCACTGGGCGCCGCCACCAACGACTTTGCCGCCAAGCGCATGAATGCTTCCATCAACCAGGCTTTGTCGGGCCGCAGCATGGACAGCCTGGCCTGAGCGCTTCCCATGCCCATCGTCCATCTGCTGCCGCACCCGCTCCTCTGCCCGGACGGAAAACAACTGGAAGTCAGGCGCGGGGCCTCGCTGTGCGAGAGCCTGCTCAAGGGCGGTGTGGCGATTGAACACGCCTGCGAAATGGTCGCAGCCTGCGCCACCTGCCACGTCTATGTGCGTGAAGGCGGCGCTTCGCTGGCACCCGCCGACGACGAAGAAAACGACCAGCTCGACCTCGCCTGGGGCGTGCAGCCGGAATCGCGTCTGGCCTGCTGCGTGCGCCTGCGCGACAGCGACATCACGGTTGAATTTCCACGCCATACGCGCAACCACGCGCGCGAACATTAAGCCCGATCCGGGCTGGCGCAGCGCTCTGTCGCGCAACGCTGTCTGAAACAAAACATTCCCGACACAGGCGCCAGACAGCGCCACTGGGCAGCCCGCGCAGACGCGACAAACCGGCGCAAGCGACAGACAAAACAGGTGGCATGCACCTTGCAGTACGGATAGCAAACACTGCCTACCATGTCGCACCAACCCATCATCAACGACACCACCCTGCGCGACGGCGAACAGACCGCCGGGGTCGCGTTCACGGTGGCGGAAAAATGTGCCATTGCCACGGCGCTGGCCGAGGCCGGCGTGCCGGAGATGGAGATTGGCATCCCGGCCATGGGCGCCGAAGAAATCGATTGCATCAACCGCATCGCCGATCTGCAGCTGCCTGCGGCACTGATGGTCTGGGGCCGCCTGACCGATGCCGACCTGGCCAGTGCGCTGCGTTGCCAGGCTGACATCGTGCACCTGTCGATTCCGGTTTCCGACATCCACCTGCGCTACAAACTGCGCCAGCCGCGCGCCTGGGTGCTGGCCCAGGTCACGCGCCTGGTCGAGGCGGCAGCGCGCAGTGGGCGAAAAATTTCACTGGGTGCCGAAGATGCCTCGCGTGCCGACGCCGAATTTCTGATTCAAGTGGCACGCCGGGCCCAGGACTGCGGTGCCAGCCGCATTCGCTTTGCCGACACGCTGGGGGTGCTCGACCCGTTCAGCACCTTTGCCGCCATTGCCCAGCTGCGCGCCGCAGTCGATATGGAAATTGAAATCCACGCACACAACGACCTGGGCCTGGCCACCGCCAACACGCTGGCTGCCTTGCGGGCCGGCGCCACCCACGCCAACACCACCGTCAACGGCCTGGGCGAACGTGCAGGCAACGCCGCTCTGGAAGAGGTGGTGATGGCGCTGCGCCATCTGCACCACACCGAAAGCGGCGTCGACACGCATGCACTGGTGCCGATTTCGCACCTGGTGGCGGGCGCATCCGGGCGCGCCGTGGCATGCAACAAAAGCATTGTTGGCAGCGCCGTATTCACCCATGAATCCGGCATCCATATCGACGGCCTGCTGAAAAACGCATCCACGTACGAAAGTTTTGATCCCTCCGAACTGGGGCGCCAGCGCAGCACCGTGCTCGGCAAGCATTCCGGCTCGCAGGCGGTGCGCCAAGCCTACGCCAAGCTCGGCCTGGTGCTCGACGACGATGCGCTGGTGGGGCGGGTGCTGCTGCAGATCCGCGACCACGCCATGCGCGCCAAACAGGAACCCAGCGCCGATGAACTGCGCGGCTTTTTGCTGGTGTCACTGGAAGCCTCGGCGCAAGGTTGCGCATCATGAACAAGACAGCATCATGGTGGGCCTTGCTGGTAGGTGATGTGCACTGCGTGCTGCAGCGCGACCCGGCGGCGCGCAGCCTGCTCGAAGCCTGGACGATTTATCCCGGCGTCCACGCCATTGCCCACCACCGGCTGGCACATGCCTTGTGGCAGCGCGGCTGGCGCTATCTGCCACGCTGGATTTCCTTTGTCTCGCGCTGGCTGACACAGATCGACATTCACCCGGGCGCCCGCATCGGCGCGCGCTTCTTTATTGACCATGGCACCGGTGTCGTGATTGGTGAAACTGCCGAAATCGGCCATGACGTGACGCTCTACCACGGCGTCACCTTGGGCGGCACAGCCTGGCATGCCGGCAAGCGCCATCCGACGCTGGGCAACCATGTCATCGTTGGCGCTGGCGCCAAAATTCTGGGTCCGATCCGCGTCGGCGACCGGGCCCGCATTGCCGCCAATTCGGTGGTCATTGAGGGCGTCCCCAACGACGCCACCGTGGTTGGCATCCCGGGCCGCGTGGTCTCACCGCAGCGCCCAACGACACACGGTTTTGACCTCGACCACCATTTGATTCCCGACCCGGTGGGCAAGGCCATTGCCTGCCTGTTGGACCGCGTGGCGCAGTTGGAGCGCGTGCAGTCGCCCAGCGGCGACAGTGCCTGCGCAAGCTGCGACGAGGCCTGTGTGGAACCCCTTTTCAACCTGGAGTAAGACACCATGGAAACCTTCCTCTTGCAGCTCAAGGAGTTGTCCTCCGCCGAGGACTTCCTGCAGTACTTCGGCGTGCCCTTCGACCAGCATGTGGTGAATGTCAGCCGCCTGCACATTCTCAAACGCTTCTTTCAGTACATCCGCCAGGAAAACCTGCTGGCGCCGAGCAACGAAGTCGCCTTGTACGCCGCCTACCGCGAGCAGCTGATGAAGGCCTACAGCGACTTTGTCAGCTCCACCCCGGCGCAGGAAAAAGTGTTCAAGGTGTTCCAGGACACCGACGGCCGCCAGCACGTGTCGCTGGACAGTTTGCGCGCCACCATGACCCCGCGGCTTGCCGCCTGAAAGGAGCAGTTCCATGCATATCGTTGTTTGCATCAAGCAGGTGCCGGATTCGGCGCAGATTCGCGTTCACCCGGTGACCAACACCATCATGCGCCAGGGCGTGCCGGCGATCGTCAACCCCTACGACCTGTTCTCGCTGGAAGAGGCGCTGCGACTGAAAGACAAATTCGGTGGCAAGGTCACCATGCTGTGCATGGGGCCGCCACAGGCCGAAGAGGCATTGCGCAAATGCATCAGCTTTGGCGCCGACGACGCGGTGCTGGTGACCGACCGCGCCTTCGCCGGTGCCGACACCCTGGCGACCTCGTACGCGCTGGCCGCCGGCGTGCGCCAGATCGCCAAGGAACAGGCGGTCGACATTGTATTTACCGGCAAGCAAACGATCGACGGCGACACCGCGCAAGTCGGCCCGGGCATTGCCAAGCGCATGGGGCTGCAGCTGCTGACCTATGTGTCGCGCATCATCGAAACCGATCTGGAAAACCGCACCATCACGGTGGAGCGGCGCGCCGAAGGCGGCGTGCAAGTGCTGAAAACCGCCTTGCCGTGCCTGATCACCATGCTTGAGAACACCAACGAAATGCGCTTCGCGGCGCTGCCGGCCATGATCCACGCCGCCGCCTATCCGGTGCGCAAATGGAGCAAGGAACAAGCCGGCATTGAAGACCTGACCAAGATTGGCCTGAAGGGTTCGCCCACCGTGGTCAGCAAGGTTTTCGGTCCCACCCCGCGCAGCGAAAAGGCCGAAATTCTGGAGCTGGAAAGTTCCACCTTGCGCGACGTGTCACTGAATCTGATCCAGAAAATTTTTACCCGCCATCCGACGCTGGAAGCTGACTTGCTGATGAAGGAGATGACATGAGCCAACCCACCCCCGCTGCCGCTGAACCGGCAAAGCGCCCGACCGCAGGACGCGGTCGCAACCTGGAATTGTCCGAGGAGCTGAAGGCCTACAAGGGCGTTTGGGTTTTCATCGAACACGACCGCAGCCACGTGCACAGCGTGTCCTGGGAACTGGTGGGCGAGGCGCGCAAGCTGGCCGACCAACTCGGCTGTCCGGTCAGTGCGGTACTGCTGGGCGGACCGGACGAGTCGCTGGAGAAGTTTGCCGCCGAGGCTTTCACCTTTGGCGCCGACCAGGCCTACATCATGCAAGACCCGGTGCTCAAGGGCTACCGCAACGAGCCCTTCACCAAAGGCATGACCGATCTGGTGAACAAGTACAAGCCGGAAATTCTGCTGCTGGGGGCCACCTCGATGGGCCGCGATCTGGCGGGCTCGGTGGCGACCACCTTGCTCACCGGCCTGACCGCCGACTGCACCGAGCTGCGCATTGACCCGGTCAGCAAGGCGCTGGCCGCCACCCGTCCGACCTTTGGCGGTTCGCTCTACTGCACCATCATGACCCTGGCCTACCGCCCGCAAATGGCCACGGTACGGCCGCGTGTCATGGAGATGCCGCGCGCCGACGCCAGCCGCAGCGGTGCCATTACTTACGACACGCTGGGCATGGTCGAAACCCAGATCGTCACCAAGTTGCTGGACTTTATTGCCGACGCCCACAGCAACAAAATCAACCTGCCCTACGCCGACGTGATTGTCAGCGGCGGCAAGGGCATGAAAAACCCGGAAAACTTCAAGCTGGTGTTCGAGCTGGCGCGTGTGCTCGGCGGCGAGGTCGGCGCCACCCGCCCCTGCGTGCAGGCAGGCTGGGTAGAGGCCGATCGCCAGGTCGGGCAAACCGGCAAGACGGTGCGCCCCAAGCTCTACATTGCGGCCGGCATTTCCGGTGCGGTGCAGCACCGGGTCGGCTGCGAAGCAGCGGACGTGATCGTGGCCATCAACACCGATGCCAACGCACCGATTTTTGACTTCGCGCACTACGGCATTGTCGGCAACGCCATGCAGGTGCTGCCGGCCCTGACGCAAGGCTTTGCATCGCATCTGGCGCTGCGCACGCGCCAGGCCGCCTAAAGCTTCAAGGAGAACTCGATGAAAAAGCCATCCCAGTTTGACGCCATCGTGGTCGGCGCCGGACCTTCCGGCAACGCCTGCGCCTACACCATGGCCAAGGCCGGCCTGAAGGTGCTGCAGATCGAACGCGGTGAATACCCCGGCAGCAAGAATGTGCAGGGCGCGATTCTCTACGCCAAGGCGCTGGAAGAAATCATTCCCGACTTTCGCGATGACGCGCCGCTCGAGCGCCACATTATTGAGCAGCGCATGTGGGTGCTGGACGACAACTCGTTTGTTGGCACGCACATTCGCAGCGAGGAATACAACAAGCCTCCCTACAACCGCTACACCATTTTGCGCGCGCAGTTTGACAAGTGGTTCAGTTCCAAGGTGCGCGAGGCCGGCGCCCTGCTGATCTGCGAAACCACCGTCGATCACCTGATCATGGATGGCGACCAGGTGGTCGGCGTGCAGTGCGACCGGCTCAGCGGCGATGTCTATGCCGATGTGGTGATTTTGGCCGACGGCGTCAATTCCACCCTGGCACGCAAGGCCGGCTTCCATGGGGAAATTCCGGCCGGCAACGTGGCCCTGGCGGTGAAGGAAATTCTGTTCATGCCGGAGGACACGATTCGCCAGCGTTTCAACATTGGCGAAGAATCGGGGGTGGTGATCGAGATGGTCGGGCGCATCACCGACGGCATGATGGGTACCGGCTTTCTCTACACCAACAAAGAGTCGATCACCATCGGTGTCGGCTGCATGCTGGGCGACTTCAAGGCGAATCCGAACCGCACCTCGCCCTACACCTTGCTGGAACAGATGAAGCAGCACCCGTCGATCGCGCCGCTGATTGAAGGCGGCGAGATGAAGGAATACTGCGCCCACCTGATTCCCGAAGGCGGCTTTCACGCCATTCCACAAATTTATGGCAACGGCTGGATGATTGTCGGCGACTCGGGCGGCTTCGTGAACGCGGTGCACCGCGAAGGCTCCAACCTGGCCATGACCACCGGCCGTCTGGCCGCCGAAACCGTGATTGCCGCCAAGGCCGCCGGCAAGGGCTATCGCGCAGCGGCGCTGAATGGCTACAAAAAAGCACTCGATGACAGCTTCGTGATGAAAGACCTGTTCAAGTACCGCGACATGCCCGCGGTGTTGCACAAGAACCCGCAGTTCTTTACCAGCTACCCGGACATGCTGGCGCAGGCGGCGCGCACCATGATCACGGTCGATGGGGTCGACAAGAAGACCAAAGAGCGCGAAATTTTTGCCAACTTCCGTTCCACCCGCAAGCTCTCCGGCCTGGTCGGCGACGCATACAAACTCTGGAAGGCGATACGATGACACCGATTACCGTCAAGGTCGAGGACAAGCTGTTTCAGAACCGCTACCGGGTTGACGCCGGACGTCCGCACATCAAAATCAAGGACGCGAATGTCTGCGTCAGCGACTGCCAGGACAAGAGTTGCACCTTTGTCTGCCCAGCCTCCTGCTACACCATGGAAGGCAATGGTGCCGTGACCCTGATCACCGACGGCTGCCTGGAGTGCGGCAGCTGCCGCATCATCTGCTCCGAGCACGCCAATGTGGACTGGGAGTACCCGCGCGGCGGGCACGGCATTCTGTTCAAGTTCGGCTGAGCGATGCTGGCAAGGCCGGCCTCCTCCGTGCGCGGGTACCCATGGCGTGATTCCTTCTGGGGCAGTGAAAGCCGCTTGCGCAGCGCGCACCCACTGACCCACTGCAAAGCTGGCGATGCGCGTTTTGAGTGACCAGCAACTGCTGGACCTGCTGCACGAGGATGTGCCGTTTGGCGACCTGACAACCCTGTCCCTGGGGCTGGCCCAGCAGAGCGCCCGCCTGGAATTCCGGGCACGCCAGACGATGACCGTGGCAGCCACGGAAGAGGCCGCCCGCTTGCTGGAATTGGCCGGTGCCCAGACCGCGCTGCTGGCGCCATCCGGCAGCCTGCTGCACAGCAATGACGTGATCTTGCGCGCGTGCGCAACGGCGGGTCAGTTGCACGCGGCCTGGAAAGCCGCGCAGACGCTGGTCGAATGGGCCAGTGGCATTGCCACGGCCAGCGCTGCCATGGTGGCTGCAGCCCAGGGCGTGGCGGTGGCCTGCACACGCAAAAACGTGCCCGGAACCAAAGCCTTGTCGGTCAAGGCAGTGCGCGCGGGTGGCGCGGTACTGCACCGCCTGGGGCTGTCGGAAACGCTGCTGGTGTTTGCCGAGCACCGGATGTATTTGCACGAGACGCCACTGCAAACCGTGGACCGCCTGCGCCGCTGTCAACCGGAAAAGAAAATTGTGGTGGAGGTCGGCGACCTTGCCGAGGCGCTGCGCTGGGCCGCAGCCGGTGCCGACGTGCTTCAGCTGGAAAAATTCACACCGGACGCCGTGGCCTCGGTGCACCAGGCGCTGGCAGCAAGCGCCATCTCACCGCGTCCAAGGCTGGCCGCAGCCGGCGGCGTCCACGCCGGGAATGCCGCGGCCTACGTGGCCGCCGGTGCCGATGTGCTCGTCACCTCCGCGCCTTACGCGGCGCCGCCCAAAGATGTGCAGGTGCACTTTTTCGCCGCTGCAACCAGGAGGCCGGGCGGTAGAAATCGCCGAAGCGAAAAGCGACCCCGTTGAGGCCATGAACCGGCCCGGCCCCTGGCCGTTGGCACCGAGCGCGGCTGCGTTGGTCGACTTGGCCTTGGCGCCACCCGGGTGCTTCATGCGGTAGCGCGGCGCATGGCTGATGGTGGCGAGGTAGGCAATCGCTGCTTCAATGCGCGGTCGCAATCAAGCGAGCCTCAACATCACGCGCATGTTTTCGATGCGCACGGCATAGGTCTTGATGCCTTCGGTCAGCGGTGCGCACAAGGCCTGGCCGGTGCAGACATCAAACTTGCCCTGGTGCAGAGGACACTCGATTTCACGGCCCTCCAAAAATCCATCGCTCATGCGTGCGTGGCCATGGGTGCAAATGTTGTCGGTGGCGAATACTTCGCCTTCGACTTCATAGAGGGCAATATCCTTGCCACCCACAAGCACGCCAATCACGTCGCCTTCGGGCACATCTGCCACTGCAGCGGCATCGATCCAGTTGTCAGTCATGGTGCGCCCTTAAATCGGATAGATGATGGAGTTGGCGATCATTTCGCTGTCATAGACGCACAGCCGC
>CAIUDG010000117.1 GCA_903897925.1 uncultured beta proteobacterium
GCGGCTGTGCGTCTATGACAGCGAAATGATCGCCAACTCCATCATCTATCCGATTTAAGGGCGCACCATGACTGACAACTGGATCGATGCCGCTGCAGTGGCAGATGTGCCCGAAGGCGACGTGATTGGCGTGCTTGTGGGCGGCAAGGATATTGCCCTCTATGAAGTCGAAGGCGAAGTATTTGCCACCGACAACATTTGCACCCATGGTCACGCACGCATGAGCGATGGATTCCTGGAGGGCCGGGAAATCGAGTGCCCTCTGCACCAGGGCAAGTTTGATGTGTGTACCGGAAAAGCCCTGTGCGCACCGCTGACCGAAGGCATCAAGACCTACGCAGTGCGCATCGAGAACATGCGCGTGATGTTGAAACTCGATTGATTACAACCCCGCATTGAAAGATGGGCGCGTCTGGTAACAGGCGCGCTCAAAACTTAAGAAGAGACAAAAATGAAACGCCACTCCATCGCCCAAACCATTGCCTGCAGCACTGCCGCTCTGTGCCTGTCTGCCGCGCACGCCGAGATCAAGATCGGCTTTACCGCGCCCCTGTCTGGCCCCGTCGCCGCCGTGGGCCAGGACCAGTACGACGGCTTCATGTTGGGGATTGATGCCCTGGGCAAAAAGCTCGGCGGTGAGGCCGTCACCGTCCTACGTGAAGACGATCAGCTCAAGCCGGAGCTCGGCAACCAGATCGCGCGCAAGCTGATTGACCGCGACAAGGTGGACGCGATTGTGGGTTTGGGTTTCTCCAATGTGCTGATGGCCAGTCTTCCGCGCATTGTGGAGTCGGGTACCGTGGCTATCGCCACCAACGCAGGGCCGTCTCCGCTGGCCGGTGCCGGCTGCCTGCCCCATGTGTTTTCCATGTCCTGGCAGAACGATGGCACGGCCGAGGCCATGGGGAAATATGCGCAGGACAGCGGCTATAAGCGGGTCTACCTGATGGCGCCCAACTATCAGGCGGGCAAAGACTACGTTGCCGGCTTCAAGCGCTACTTCAAAGGCCAGGTGCTGGATGAGGTCTACACCCAGGTGAACCAACCCGACTACTCGGCCGAGATTGCACAGCTGCAATCTGCCGGACCTGACGCCGTTTTTGTGTTCTATCCTGGTGGCATGGGTGTGAACTTCGTCAAACAATTCAGCCAGGCCGGCCTGCTGAAGAAGATACCCGTGTTGTCCGCCTTTACCGTGGACGGTACGACCTTGCCTTCCCTGCGAGATGCGGCTGTAGGCACCATCTCCGGCGCCATGTGGGATGTGGCGCTCAAGACTCCAGGTAATGCCGAATTCATTGCCAGTTTCAGCAAGAAGTACGGGCGCGTTCCCAGCCATTACGCAGCGGTAGCCTATGACACGGCCAAATTGCTGGACATCGCTGTGCGCAAGGTCAAGGGCAACACGTCCGACAAGGCCGCATTCGCAGCGGCTGTCAAATCCGCTGGTAGCGAACTGAAGTCCATCCGCGGGCCGTTCAAGTTCAACACCAACAATATGCCGGTGCAAAACTACTACGCCTTCCAGACCGTCAAGGACGGCAGCGAGGTGACCGTCAAGCTGCTGGGCACGCCCCTGCCTGACCACCAGGATGCCTACGTAGCGCTCTGCAAGGCAAAGTGATGTCGGCTTCCCTGCTTATCGCGCAGTTGCTCAATGGCCTGCAGTACGGCGTCATGCTGTTTCTGCTGGCCGCCGGTCTGACCCTGGTGTTCGGCATTATGAGCTTTGTCAATCTGGCCCATGGTTCGCTGTACATGCTGGGCGCCTATGCGGCGGCCGTGGTGGGCGGGCAAACGGGTTCCTTTGCCCTCGGCGTGCTGGCCGCCGTGGCCACCGGCATCGTAGTGGGTATGGCGCTGGAATGGGCGGCCGTGTCACGCCTGTATAGACGTGATCACCTCGACCACGTGCTGGCGACCTTCGGCCTGGTGCTCTTTTTCAATGAAATGGTGCGCATGGTATGGGGCCCACAGCCGGTCTTTGTCACGCTGCCGGAGTCACTCTCAGGCACAGTCGAATTTCTGGGCTTTAGCTACCCCAGCTACCGCTTTCTGATCATCGCCGTTGGACTGGTCGTCGCTGCCGGAAGCCAGTGGCTGATCCACAAGACCCGCGTCGGAATGTTGATACGCGCCGGTTCGGTCAACCCGCAAATGGTGGGCGCTTTGGGTGTCAACATCGGACTGCTCAACGCCATGTTGTTCGCACTGGGCTCGGCGCTCGCGGCCTTGGCTGGCGCTATGGCAGGCCCAATTTTGTCAGTGCAAAGTGGCATGGGAGAGCCCGTGCTGATCACCACGCTGGTGGTCATCGTGATTGGTGGCATCGGCTCCGTACACGGCGCACTCTACGCCGGCATCATCGTCGGCCTAGTCGACACGCTGGGACGCACTTTTTTGCCCATGTTGATCCGCGCCTTTGCCGATAGGGAAATTGCAAACGCCGCCGGACCCGCTCTTGCCTCCATGCTGATCTATGTGCTGATGGCCGTGATTCTGGCTTGGCGCCCGCAAGGTCTGTTTCCCGCCAACCAGGCCAAGTCATGAAGAACCTGTTACGACCGGCACAGTTGATCCCGGTGCTCCTGCTGCTGGCCCTGGCCGTGCTGCCACCCATTGCCTCCGGAATGGGCGACAACTTCTGGGTGTCCTTCTTCGCCCGCGTGCTGGTCTACGCCATTGCTGCCAGCGCGTTGAATATTGCGCTGGGCTTTGGCGGTTTGGTCAGCCTGGGTCACGCCTTGTTCATCGGCATTGGCATGTACAGCGTGTCGCTTCCGGCTTTCTATGGTGTGTCGTCCGGCTGGGTACATCTCGCAGCCTGTGTGCTGGTGTGCGCGCTGGTGGGCGGGATTACCGGCCTGATCAGCCTGCGCACCTCGGGCATAGCCTTCATCATGATCACACTGGCCTTTGCGCAAATGGGCTACTTCGTCATCGTCAGCCTCAAGCAGTATGGCGGTGACGACGGCATGGGCATTACCGCTGCCAGTGAATTCTTCGGCTTGCAACTGAACACACCCACGGCCGTCTACTACTGCGCCTGGGGCGTGTTGGTGGCCTTGACCTGGTGGGTGTTGCGTTTGCGCGCCTCGCCGTTTGGCATGGCCCTGCGGGCCGGGCGCCAGAATGCCCGCCGCGTCATGTCGGTGGGTCTTGCCTTGCAGCGCTACCAACTTGTGGCCTACACCCTCTCGGCCGTGCTCTGCGGCGTGGCCGGCATGCTGCTGGCGAACCTGAATGCCTATGCATCCCCCAGCAGCATGGCCTGGACGGTGTCGGGTGAACTCATCGTCATGGTGGTACTGGGTGGACTGGGCAGCGTCTTTGGTCCCTTCTTGGGCGCCCTGGCGTTTCTGGGCACTGAAGAAGTACTGAAAGCTGCTACTGAACATTGGATGGCCGTGTTTGGCCTGGCCATTCTGGCGGTTGCCATGCTGGGAAAAACCGGCATTGCCGGCTGGCTGCTCAACCGTTGCGCCAAGGAAGGCACCGCATGAAAACCCTGTTGCAAACAGACGCGCTGACAAAGCGCTACGGCGCCATTCTGGTCACGGACAAGGTGTCGCTGGATATGCGCGAAGGCGAGTTACACGCCATCATCGGCCCCAACGGTGCCGGCAAGACTACGCTCATCAACCAGTTGTCGGGCGAGCTGCGCTCGGACAACGGACGCATCCGCTTTGGCGATGCCGATGTGACAGCCATGGGCATCAATGCCCGCGCGCGCTTAGGGCTGGTGCGCTCCTACCAGATCACCTCGGTGTTTGACGAATTCACCGTGCTGGAAAGCGCCACGCTGGCCGCTCTGGGTGCGCGCACCCATGCATTTCGCTTCTGGCAAGCTCTGCTAGGAGACCGCGAAGCTCTGGCGGCCGCCGTTGAGGGCATTGAGGCAGCGGGGCTTACCGCGCGCAGCCAGGTGCTGGCATCCGAGTTGGGCTACGGCGAGCGCCGCCAGCTGGAGCTGGCGATGGCGCTGGCAGCCCGTCCGAAATTTTTACTGCTCGATGAGCCTATGGCGGGCATGAGCGTGCAGGAGTCGGCTGCCGTGGTGGATCTGCTCAAGACGTTGAAGCGCAAGTACACGATTCTGCTGGTGGAGCATGACATGAATGCGGTGTTTGCCCTGGCCGACCGCATCAGCGTGCTGGTCTACGGCCGCCTGATGGTGACCGGCACGCCCGAGGAAATCCGTGGCAATGAAGAAGTGCGTGCCATTTACCTCGGTGAAGAGGAGATCGCGTGAGCATGCAACCTTTATTGAATGTGACCGGCTTGAAGGCCGGCTATGGCGCCGCGCAGGTGCTGTTTGGCGTGGACCTGTCGGTGGCCAAGGGCGAGGTCATCACCTTGCTGGGCCGCAACGGCATGGGCCGCTCTACGACTATCAAATGCCTGTTTGGTTTGCTGGAGCCCAAGGCCGGTGAAATCGAGTTCGGCGGCAAACGCACCGAGGGTCTGCCATCTCACCAGATTGCCAAACTGGGTCTGGGCCTGGTGCCCGAGGGTCGCCAGATTTTCCCCAACCTCACGGTGGAAGAAAACCTGGTTGCCACGGCACGCGTCAATGCCGCCAATGGCCTCAAGCACTGGAGCCTGGATCGGGTTTACCAGTTCTTCCCGCGCTTACAGGAGCGGCGCCTGAACATGGGCTCGCAACTGTCGGGCGGTGAGCAGCAGATGCTGGCGATTGGCCGCGCGCTGATGACCAACCCGCGGCTGGTGGTGCTGGATGAAGCCACCGAAGGCCTGGCGCCCTTGATTCGCACGGAAATCTGGCGTGCGCTGGCAGAACTGAAGGAGGAAGGACTGTCCCTGATCGTGATCGACAAAAACCTGGGCCCTTTGCTGGAGCTGGCGGATCGCCACTTCGTGCTGGAAAAAGGTGTGGTGGTTTGGTCTGGTACTTCGGGCGCATTGCGGGCCGAGCCTCGCATCGTTCACGAGTACCTGGGTGTTTAAAACATACAAAGACTGCCGCTGCGCAGAGAGGAAGACATGAGTGACTCCAAATCGAAAGCCATAGCCATCATTCGTGCCGAACATCGCGCACTGGGCGCGGTGATCAACAACATCAAGGCTGTCCTGCAAGAGGTGCAGGCAGGGCGCGTGGCGATGGACTTCAAGCTGTTCTGGGCCATGGTCTATTACATCGACGCGTTTCCGGATCGACTGCATCACCCCAAGGAGGACGATTGGCTGTTTTCCCGCATCACCACACGCACTCCGCTGGCAGACAAGCTGATTGAGGAGTTGCAAAGCCAGCACCAGATGGAGCCGCAGGCGCTGGCCCGCATGCGCCGCGACCTGGGCAACTACGAAGCCGGTGTGCCAGGCAGCTTGGAAGCTTTGCAGACCACGGTAGCCAGCTACGCCGACTTCACCTGGAAGCATTTGCGCACGGAAGAAAGCGAAATTCTGCCGCTGGCGGAAGCGCATCTGTTGGCGTCGGACTGGGATGCCATCGCCGATGCCTTCGCACAAAACGCCGATCCACTAGTGGGTTCGGCAGACAACAAATTGTTTGACGCCCTGTTTCACGACATCGTGAACCGCACTCCCGCGCCTGTTAGCGGCGGTCTAAATCCGCATAAATCTGGCGGCAGTAAATGGCGGTGTAAATTGGCGCCCGTATCTGGCGGCCATTTATGGCGTCGGATTCTGGTGGTCAATTCCGGTGCTCTCGGCGCCATCAATAGATAGGGCCC
>CAIUDG010000118.1 GCA_903897925.1 uncultured beta proteobacterium
ACAGAAGCGGACGCGCAACGCAACGAACGCCAACAACGCAGGAGGCAAAGAACAGAAGCGGACGCGCAACGCAACGAACGCCAACAACGCAGCTGGAAGAAGAAAGTCCACCCGCGGACGCGCAACGCATTGAGCGCCAACAGCGTAGGAGGAAGATGCCCCAAGTAGGCGTGCAACACAGCGAACGCCAACATTGCAGCAGGAAGAAGAAAAACCACCCGCAGACGCGCAAGCCAACAACCGTCAACAACCAGCGCTCAGTGGGCCTGTCTGGCAGCCTGCGCGCGCAGCTTGTCTTTCTTGCTGGGACGTTTACCCTTGATGCCACCGTTCGGGTCCGCCGGAACACCGCGCGGCGACTCCGCCACCTCGCTTGGCGCAAACCCCGCCACCACCTCCAGCGCAATCGCCAGCGCATTGCGCTTCTGAATCAGCGCAAAATGCGCCGCCTGGTCCGCACTCACAAAACTCACCGCCAGACCCGGCACACCCGCACGGCCGGTACGGCCAATACGGTGAATGTAATCCGTCGTGGAGCGCGGCAAATCGTAATTCAGCACCACCGGCAACTCGGCAATATCCAGCCCGCGTGCCGCCATATCCGTGGCCACCACCACCGTAATACGCTGCGCCTTGAAATCGGCTAGCACCTGATTGCGCTTACCCTGGCTCAGTTCGCCATGAAACGGCTCCGCCAAAATGTTCGCCCGGCGTAGCTTGTCGGCCACCATCTCCGTCGCCAACTTGGTAGCGACAAAAACCAGCACCCGGCTCCAGCCCTCGCTGGTGATCAGATGGCGCAGCAACTGGGTACGGCGCGGCGTATCGACCTGAATCGCGCGCTGCCGAATCAGCGACATATCCTGGCTTGGCGCGGCAATCTCAATCTGCACCGGCGCACGCAGCAGGGTGTGCGCCAATTGCTGCACTGCTGGCGCAAAAGTGGCGGAAAAGAACAGGTTCTGGCGCTGCGCTGGCAGCAACTTCAGCAACTGATCCAGCTCTTCCGAAAAACCCAGGTCCAGCATGCGGTCGGCTTCATCCAGCACCAGCGTTTCCGTGTGCGCCAGGCTGATGGCGTTTTGTCCAAGCAGGTCCAGCAAACGTCCCGGCGTGGCAAGCAGAATGTCGGTACCAGCGCGCAGGGCCTGCATTTGCGGATTGATGGAGACGCCGCCGTAGACCATGTGAATGCGTACCGACTGCGGCAGGTGGTTGGCCAGTGCGCGCAAACTCTGACCCGCTTGCAATGCCAGTTCACGGGTGGGCACCAGCACCAGGGCACGGATTGGTCGCTGTGCGCCAGACGTGGTTTGTGCCAGCTGGTGCAGCAAAGGCAGGCCGTAGGCGAGTGTTTTGCCGGAACCGGTCTGGGCCCGGGCCAGCAGATCACGGCCTTGCAGAATCGGCGGGATGGCCTGGCTCTGAATATCGGTAGCCTGGTGAATGCCATGCAGTGCCGCAGCCTGCAGCAAAGCCGGCGACAGGCCGAGCGTGGTAAAGGACATGCGGTGGGCGGCGCGAATCAGGGCGCAGCAGTGGCGTCGGCGGCAGCAGGGGCCGGAGCGGCTTCCTGTACCCGACGGGCACCATCAAAGCGTTTGGCCCAGTAGGCCAGGCCCAGGTCTTCCACACGCACTTCGGCACCGGGCTTGGGGGCGTGGATGAACTTGCCGTTGCCGACATAAATGCCGACGTGGCTGAAGGCCCGGCGCATGGTGTTGAAAAACACCAGATCGCCCGGTTTGAGTTCGGCTTTGTCAATGCGCTGGGTGGCGGCGGCCTGTTGCGCCGCGCTGCGCGGCAGCAGCAAACCGGCGGTTTGCTGGTAAATGGAGCGGACGAAACCGCTGCAATCGAAACCGGTTTCGGCACTGGTGCCGCCACGGCGGTAGGGAACGCCCAGGAAACCGAGTGCGCTGCTGACCAGGCTGCTGGCGGTGGCACCCACGGTGGCGCCGACCTGTGTGCCAACATCAGTGATACGGCTGCCAACGTCGCCAATACGGCTGCCTACATTGCTGATACGGTTGCCAACGTCGCTGATGCGGGTGAGCAAACCAAAGTCATTTCCGACACGTGGGGCCTCGTCCGAGCCGTCCGTTGGGCCAGCATGTACGGAAATTGCAAATAACACGGCCCAGAAGGCGACTAAAAAACGCATGGGCGCGACTTTAACTGCTTGTCGCAAATAAGTCAAATCATGTAAAACATTAGAAATGCTGTGTAACTATATGAAATATAAGAAGTTTGTTTAAATGTCATACTTTCTTGCAAAGTGTAAAGTGACCAATAAGGCGAATCAAAGCGACGGAATTGAACATTGTTGGAATTGAAAGCTTGCTGAATTGGCTATGCGCTTTGGTTATGCTCGGGGCTTTCATCGCCTGCAAAGGCGACTTCCTGGTCCTGCGGCAGGCATGCCCCGGGGCGGCCAATGAAAGTAAGTCATGTTGTTAGATCTAGAAGCGTCCCAACTGGTATTGATCGACTACCAAATCCGTTTGATGCCCGCCATGCTGGAGGGGCCGGCGGTGCTGGCGAATGCCCAGCGGCTGGTTGAAATGGCCGCCTTGTTGCAGGTTCCGACGTTTTATACCGAACAAAATCCCTCCGGCCTGGGTGCTACCGTGCCCGAGTTGCAGGCGCCATTGCGCGCGGCCCGGGCCGCCACCTTGGCAAAAATGCAGTTCAGTGCGGTGGAAGAAGGCCTGGGTGAGATGCTGCGCCCGCCGGTCAAAGCACCGCAAGGCAATGCCCGCAGCTTGCCCAAGCACTTGCAGAAGGCCGCAGCCGGTGAGCGCGATTGCATTGTGCTGGCCGGTTGCGAAGCGCATATCTGTTTGCTGCAGACCGCACTGGATCTGCTGGAAGATGAATTCGATGTCTGGGTGGTGACCGATGCCTGCAGTTCGCGCACCGAGCGCAACCGCGATGCGGCGTTTGACCGCCTGGCCGGTGCCGGGGTCGAGTTGCTGAGCACCGAAATGGTGATATTTGAATGGCTGCGCAGTGCCGAACACCCGGCCTTCAAGCAGGCACAGGCGCTGATTCGCTAAGCGGCAGGCCGAGCACGCCAGCCATCTGGGCCCGGTCGGCATAGACCATCAAGGTTTCGACCTGGGCCACTTCCTGGTCTAGCACCCGGGCCAGGGCAGTGATCTGTACCGCATCGGCACCGATCTGGCGGCAACTGATGTCAAACATCACGTTCTGCTCCGGCTGCACCGGGCGTTTAAAGGAACAGCGGCGTACCGAGGCCAGCACGCCAATGCGGTCGCTGGGCAGTGACTGCACATAGGGGTCCGCGCTGAGCAGACCAGCACCGGCGAGTTGTGTTGCGGCTTCAATCAGCAGCACACCGGGCACCAGCGGAAACCCGGGGAAATGGCCCTGGATCACGGCGTTGTCCAGCGGCCAACGGGCGCAGCCTGTAAATGCCCGTGGCGCATGGGCAATCAGCTGGGTACAGGCAAAGATCGGTCCCCGATGCGGTAGCAGCGCCGCAATATCCTGGCGCTCCAGGGTGAACGGAAAGTCGCGTGCGGGCTGGGTCATGGGGCGCGGTAGCGGCGTGCTACCAGAGACACATTGCTGCCACCGAAGGCAAACGAATTCGACATCACCGCCTCGACCGCGCAGCCATGGCGCGCCTGCAGAGGAATGTAGTCCAGGTCGCAGCGCGGGTCCGGACGTTCCAGGTGCGCGGTGGGCGGTAGCGAACCGCTGTTCATGGCTTCAATGCTGAGCGCCAATTCCAGTGCGCCACCGGCGCCAATCAGGTGCCCGTGCATCGATTTGGTGGAGCTGACTGCCAGCTGCCGCGTGGCACTGCCGAACACCTGGTGGATCGATTGGGTCTCGATCACGTCGCCGGCCTCGGTGGCGGTGCCATGCGCGTTGATGTATTGAATCTGCTCCGGCGCCAGGCCGGCTTCCTGCAGCGCCTGGCGCATGGCCTGGGCCTGGCCCTCGGCGCTGGGCGCGGTCAGGTGCTGGGCATCGCTGCTGCAGCCGTAGCCGGCCAGTTCGGCCAGTACCCGGGCACCGCGCTGCTGGCTGCGGCTGGCACTTTCCAGCACCAAGGCAGCGGAGCCTTCGCCAATGACAAAGCCGCTGCGACCCAGCGAAAACGGGCGGCAACTCTGGCTTGGCTGCTGCGGATCGGCCTTGGCCATGACGCGCAAGGCATTCCAGCCCATCATGGCGCCGGGGTTGAGCATGGCTTCGGTGCCGACCACGATGGCGGCGTCCAGGTAGCCGTGGCGAATGGCGCGGCTGGCTTCGCCAATGGCGATGGCCGAGGACGCACAGGCCACCGAATAGGTGTTGCTTGGGCCACGCAAGCCGTACTGCATGGTGATGGCGGCGGCGGCGGCATTGGCCATGATGCGCGGCACGGTGAGCGGGTGCATCACTGTGGGATCTTTATGACGCTGCGCCGGGTCGGAGACGGTTTTGTAAAACCGGTGGTACAGACTGTCGCTGGTTTGCGAGCCGCCAAAACCAATGCCGACAAACACGCCAACGCGCTGCGCGTCGGCCGGGGCCGCGGCAAAGTTGGCGTCGGCCATGGCCTGGGCGCTGGCGACCAGTGCAAACTGGGTGGCCCGGTCCAGGCCCTGGTGGGCGCGTTCGAGCAGGCTTGCCGGGTCTACCGTGGCCTGTGCCACCACAATGTGTGGCAACCAGGCGGCGACATCGGCCGGGGCCGGCCCGACACCGCTGTGCGCGGCCAGCGCGGCGGCAAAACTGCTGGCTTTGTCGGCACCCAGGGGGCTGATGATGCCGGAGCCGGTGACAACGACGGAATGCACAGGCGCGGACTCAGTGCTTGGCGGCCTGGGCCTGGGTGTGTTGTTGCACCAAGGTGTCAATGGCAGCAACCATTTCGGCAAATGTCATGGGCAGAAAAACCATCGGGTCGGGTATTTGAAACCCATATTTGTCTTCGACTTCGAACAGCATTTCAATCAAACCCAGGGAGTCCAGTTCCAGGTCGGCGACTTTCAGGTCCGGGTTGTCAAATTTTTGCGGGTCCACACCCGCTGTCTCCACTAAATAATTTTTGATTTGGTCTTGTAACATGCAGCCCTACCCGATAGACATTGGTGCCGGATTGTATCGGAATCGGTCTTGGCAAAAGGCCCTGAAAGTGCCAGTTGCAGGGCACAAATCCGGCTGGCACTGGCGCTGCGACGGCATCCGGCAGGCACGCTGAAGCGGGCGCCCCGGTGTGGGGCGTACGTTAGAATCGCAGGCTGCAGATACCACTGCGGCCGGCCAGATTGGCAGTCACGCCGGCCCCGCTGGAAGTTATCCCACTTAATTTGAAGCCGCCGTGACCCATGAGTAATGCGCCAGGTCGAAGAGTTGCTGTCACCGGGCTTGGAATGGTGAGCCCCTTTGGCGGCGATGTAGACGATTTTTTCAGCCGCATGATGGATGGTGAATCTGCGGTGCGGCTTTATGCGCAGCCGAACTCCCCTTCGCCTTTGCTGCAGCCCGCCGTGACCTGCCCCGACTTTGATGCCGAAAAGGTGATTGGCCGGGCCATTGCGCACGTGAGTGACCGCTATTGCCAGCTCGGTGTTGCCGCCGCATTTTCCGCCTGGGACGACGCCGGCCTGGCGCGCCAGGGCGCAGGTTCCGATGACTATGGCGTGTCCTGGGGCACCGGCACCGGCGGCATGCTGACCTATGAAAAAGGCTATGGCGATATGTACCTGCGCGGCAAGCAACGGGTCTCGCCGCTGTCGGTGCCGATGGCCATGAACAACGCCGCCGCCTCGCACATCGCCATGGCGCTGGGCCTGGGCAGTGCCTGTCTGACCTATTCGGTGGCCTGCGCTTCCTCCACCGTGTCCATTGGGGAAGCGTTCCGGCGTATCCAGCGCGGCGAATCCTCGCTGATTGTGGCGGGCGGCTCTGAATCGCCCCTGGCTTTCACCATCATGCGCGCCTGGGAAGCCATGCGCGTGGTGGCGACGGGCGACGCCCACAACGCCTTTCAGGCCTGCCGCCCGTTCCAGCAGGGGCGCAAGGGCCTGGTGCTGGGTGAAGGGGCGGCAGCGCTGGTGCTGGAAGACCTGGCGCATGCGCAGCAGCGCGGTGCCCGCATCTATTGCGAAGTGGCTGGTTTCGGCCAAAGTTGCGACCATGCGCATCTGGTGCGTCCGGATGCCCAGGGCCAGACCCGGGCCATCCAGGCGGCACTGCGCGAAGCGGGTCTGGCGCCGCAGCAGGTGGCCTATGTCAATGCCCATGGCACGGCGACCCAGGAAGGCGACCCGATTGAGATCGCCGCCTTGAAGCAGGTATTCGGCAGCCACGCCGAGCAGCTCGCCGTCAGTGCCACCAAGTCCATGCACGGCCACTCGCTCGGTGCGGTGGGAGCGATGGAGGCGCTGATCACGGTGCTGGCACTGGCGCGCCAGGCGATTCCGCCGACCGCCCATCTGGAACAGGTGGCGCAGGACTGTCTCGGGGTGCGCCACGTGATGGGGCGCGGCTTGCGTGATGTACCCGTGCAGGCGGCGCTGAGCAATTCCTTCGCGTTTGGCGGCAGCAATGCGGTGCTGGCCTTGCGCGCGTTCCAAGCATGAAGCTGGCGGATATGTTCAGAAAGCGGCCATCGTGAGGCAGTGCCTGCGCCAGCTCTATGCCGCCGCCAGCTTGCGTATCTCGCTGCTGGTGCTGGGAGCCGGTTGCCTGCTGTGGACTTTGCTGGCCTTGCCGTTGGGCCTGTTGCTGCCGCGGCGCGTCGGACAATGGCTCGGGCGTTGGACCGCCACCCTGGGTTTTCGCGCCTACCTGGGGTATTTGGAGCGGATCGGATTTGCCTGCTTTGATCTTTCGGAGCTCGACCGTCTGCGCGGCGCCGGTCCGCTGATTCTGGTGGTGAACCACCCGGGTTTGCTGGATGCGCTGATGGTGCTGTCGCGCCTGCCGAATGTGACGTGTATCTTGAAAGCTTCGCTGATGCGCAATCCGCTGTGGGGCGCCGGTGCGCGCTTGGCGGGCTACGTCCGCAATGATCTGTTTCTGGGGTCGGTGAATCTGGCGGTGGAAGAGTTGCGCCAGGGCAGTCAGCTGTTGCTGTTTCCCGAGGGCACCCGCACCGAGACCCAGCCACTGGGCCCGTTTCAGATCGGTGCGGCCTATGTCTCGTACCGCTCCGGGGTGCCGGTCCAGACCCTGCTGATTGAGCAGGACAGTGCTTTTCTCGGCAAGGGCTGGCCCTGGCTGCGGCGCCCGGTGCTGCCGATGCATTTCCGGGTCCGGCTCGGACGGCGCTTTGACGCCGCCACCGATCCGAAAGCTTTTACCCAGACCCTGCACGACTACTTCCTCCGTGAGTTGTCGCCCGCCAAACGTGTAGTTGATTGATGCCAAGCGAAGCCATGCTCCCCTCAAGCAGCCATTTGCTGCTGATTCCCAGTTACAACTCGGGTGCCAAGGTCTATGAGACCGTGGCGCAGGCGCGCGCCCAGTGGAACCCGGTCTGGGTGGTGGTCGATGGCAGCAGCGACGGCACCGGCGCCGGACTGCAGCAGATGGCGGCGCAGGACCCGGGTTTGAAAATTTGGCTGCTGTCGCACAACCAGGGCAAGGGTGCGGCGGTGCTGCATGGCCTGGAGCTGGCGGCGCAGCAGGGCTTCAGCCATGTCCTGTGTATGGACTCCGACGGCCAGCACCCGGCGCAGCTGATTCCGCGCTTCATGCGCGCCTCGCAGGCACAGCCTGCGGCCATGGTGCTGGGCGTGCCGGTGTTTGACGCCAGCGCGCCGGCACTGCGTGTGCGCGGCCGCAAAATTTCCAACTGGTGGGCCAATCTGGAGACCCTGTGGGCCGGCATCGGTGACTCGCTGTATGGCTTTCGGGTCTATCCGGTCCAGCCCTTGCTCCAGGTCATGCGCGGGCAGCGCTGGATGCGGCGCTTTGACTTTGATCCGGAAGCCGCAGTGCGCCTGTGCTGGCGCGGCGTGCCGCCGCTGAACCTGCCGGCGCCGGTGAAGTACCTGGCGGCTGCCGAGGGCGGGGTCTCGCATTTCCATTACCGCCGCGACAACCTGTTGCTGAGCTGGATGCACCTGCGCTTGATGTTGGGCTTTGTCCTGCATCTGCCCGCGCTGCTGCTGAATAAATTCCGCCGCGCCGAGGAGTGAGAGCCGAGCGCCATGTCGATTCCTGTTTTGCTGCGCATGATGCGCGACCGCCTGAGCTGGCAGCTGCAGCCGCGCGAACCCGAACCCGAGCTGGTCATGCACAGTGCCGCGCAGACCCAGGCCTTTGCCCAGGCCGGCGAAGACAACGGTGTGCTGGCGTTTCTTTATTTGTACAACGCGGTGCAGATCAGTTCGGTGTTGCAGCCCGGTGACCGGGTGCTGGACCTGGCCTGTGGCCCGGCCAACCAGCTGCTGCAGGTGGCACGCCTGAATCCGCAGGCGCAGTTTGTCGGGCTGGATGCGTCGCCGACCATGCTGCGCTGCGCGCAGGACGCAGTGGCGCAGGTGGCGCCAGGCAATGTGGCGCTGCTGCAGGGCGACATGACCCGGCTTGCCCCGTTCGCCGATGCCAGCGTGGATGTGGTGACTTGCACCATGTCGCTGCACCACCTGCCTGACCTGGCCGCGCTACAGGCCACCATGCGCGAAGTGCGGCGTGTGCTGAAACCCCGTGGGCGGCTTTACTTGATTGATTTTGGCCGCCTCAAGCGGCGCAGCACGCAGCGCTTTTTCGCCGACGACTTGCGCCTGTCGGCGCAGTTCACCAACGACTATTTCAATTCCCTGCGTGCCGCTTTCAGTGTGCAGGAATTGTCCAGTGCGGTGGCCCTGACCGGGCAGCCGGTGTCTTGCCATGCCACGGCGCTGATTCCCTTCATGGTGGTGCTGTGCAGCGCGCCCCAGCACGCCATGGACGCCGCCACCCGGCAGCGCGCCGAGGCCGCCTTTGCCGCCCTGACGCCGGAGCACCAACGCAACTTCCGCAATATTGCCGGCTGGTTTCGCAGCGGCGGTTATTCCTTGCCCTGCCAGCTCGGCTAAGCCTTGGCGCAGGCGCTGCCTTGCGCATTGCGCAGCGGTTGCGCATACAGCTGCAACAGCGCCTGCTGGGCTTCGGCGCGGTCCAGTCCCATGGCCGCCAGCTGTTGCGCCTGGTGCGCGATTTGCGCGGCAAAGGACTGGGCGTAGGTGCTGTCCAGCGCGCCCGGAACCTGGCGCAGCAGGGCGTCGGCAGTGTGGTGGCTGTCCCAGCAGCGGTAGAGCTGCCAGATTTGCGCGTCAATCTGCGCCACCACCTGCGCCACCATGTGTTCGGGCGCCAGTTCGGCGAGCTGTAGTTCCTGGCCAAAGGCCAGCTGCACCCGGCCCTTGTCGGCGACCAGGCTGGCGCGGATTTGCGCCAGGTCTTCACCGGGCGCCTTCTGGTAGTTGCCGTGCCGGCGGCGCAGCAGGGTTTCACGTACTTTGGCGACGGCGCAGGGCTCATATTCGTACGAGATGGCCACCGGCACGATGTGCAGCTGCGCGAAGTCGGCGGCACTGCGGGCACCGGCCAGGGCCAGCATCTTGATGATGGCCGGGTCGGTGTGGTCGTTGCCGTCCTTGGTCCGACCCGGACTTTGTGAGAGCCAGACCGAATAGCGCTGTTCGGCAATCTGCCGCGCCAGATAGTGCGCCACCTGCTGTGCACCGGCATAGACATCGCGGCGCGCGCCGCTGCGCTTGATCACTACGCCGTTGAGCAGCAACATCAGTTCGGCGACGCCGGGGCTGGCCATCAGGTTGTCACCGACACAGACCTTGCAGGTGCCGCGTCCGCTGCTGAGTAAATTCAATGACACCAGCGCGGCATCGGTGACGATGCAGCGGTGGTTGCAGATAAACAGGTATTTGCGCTCCCGGTCGAGTTGCTCCAGTCCGGCAATGTGCAAGCCGGCCGCGGTGTCACGCAGTACGCGCTGCAGCAGCGGATCGACGTAGGCGTATTGAAAATCTTCGGTGCCGCGAAAGGCCAGCGTCTGTTCCCGCACTTGCGCCCGGCTCTGCCCCGGAAAGCACCAGGGTATTACCGTGTCGGCCAGCGGTGTGGCGAAAAACTGGTCACGGCAGGCGGCGAATTCCTGTGCGCTGTCCAGCGTGCGTTGCGCCGTGCCGGGAGCGGAGTGGGAGCGCATGGCAGTGCCTGTGGCGGTGTCCGGCCTAAACCATGCCGCCGTTGACCGAGATCACCTGCCCGGTGATGTAGGCCGCGCTGTCGGAGGCCAGAAAACCGACCAGGTCGGCGACTTCCTCCGGTTTGCCGGCGCGTTTCATCGGCACCAGGCTGGCGATGGCGGCGCTGTCAAACACGTCTTTGCTCATGTCGGAGCTGATGATGCCCGGGGCCACCGCATTCACGGTAATACCGCGTGTGGCAAGTTCCAGTGCCAGGGACTTGCTGGCCGCATGCAGCGCGCCCTTGGCCGCTGCATAGTTGGTCTGGCCACGGTTGCCGGTGATGCCGGCAATGGAGGAGATGCTGATGATGCGGCCCCAGCGGCTGCGAATCATTGGCATCGACAGCGGCTGGGTGACGTTGAAGAACCCGTTCAGCGAGACATCGATCACGCGCTCCCACTGGCTGCGTTGCATGCCGGGGAATACCGCGTCGTCGTGGATGCCGGCGTTGTTCACCAGCACCTGGATCGGGCCGTCTTCGAGCAGCTGCTCTAGGGCGGCCTGGGTCGCGGCGGCATCGCAGACATCGAATTGAATGGCTTGTGCCGAGGCGCCGCCTTGCTGCAATGCGGCGCACAGTGCCTGGGCATTGGCCAGTTGCCGGTTGGCGTGGACGATGACGTGCAGGCCGTCGGCGGCGAGTCGGCGGCAAATCGCCGCGCCAATGGCGCCGCTGCCGCCGGTAATGAGGGCGCGTTTCATGGGGTGCTGGCTCCTTGCAGCGGACTGACCTGTACTTCCAGTTGCAGCTGCGTGAGGTAGTCCAGCACCACGCTGGCAGCTTCTTCGCGCGCCAGCAGCCGCAACAGCGGCAAGCTGCGGGCTGCCGGAATTTGCTGGCGCAAATGCTCCAGTGCCGGGTCGGCCAGTGCTGTTGGTGTGCTCTGCACCAGTGTCAGCGTGAGTTCGGCGCGGGCGGCTGCACTGCGCTGCGGATTGAGCACCAGCGCCACACCCATGGCCCCGGGCAGCGGGCGCAGTTGGCGCAGCGGTTCCGGGTACACCGTGTCGTACGCCAGCAGCATGCAGGGCTGGCCGCTCTGGTCGGCCTGGGTCGCGGCTTCCAGCAGGCCAGCGCCGAAGCTGGCGTCGTAGGCACACAGGCTGGTGCTGGGACGGCGGCTGCCGGTGGCAATGCCCCAGTAGCCGGAGGGCGCGTTGTGCACCGAATTGTGAAAACGGGTCGGCGACAGGGCGCGCTCGCTGGAAGCCAGGGTTTCCAGAATCGCGTGGGCGTTGTCGCAGTCGGCCTCGGTGGAGGAAAACACGGTGGCCAGCTGGCCCAGGTCGGCTGCGGCATGGCGCGCGGCTTCCAGGCCGATGGCCATCGACAGCTTTACCGGCAGCCCAACGCGGCGGCGCTCCGCCGGCGGTAGCTTGTCGGCGGGCGGCACGCTGATGGCGCTGGCGCTGTAGGGCTGCTGGTCGCGCAAGACGGCGCACGCTGCTTCCCAGTCGGGCAGGCCTGGCCCGAGCAGCCCGATGCCGTCCAGATACAGGCTCAGGCTGCGCATTGGGAAACGCTGGTCGGCAGGCCTGCGCCGGGCCGGGCGCTGGAAATGAAGCGCACTAGTGGTGGATAAAAAAACCGAGCGAAATGCATGCGATGGTCTTGCTACTTGCAATGATTGAGGGTGAATTGTAGGTCTTGCCGTGTTGCGTTCTGCAGCGGTCCGTGCACCAGCCAGTCCTCCCACAAGGCCATCCAGGTGGCCCAGTCGTGCCGGCCGGGCAGGCGCCGGCAGTGTTGTGTGGGCAGCAACTCGGCAAGCAGGTTTTGTCCGGCAGCAAAGCGGTCGGCGTTGCCGCTGGCGAAATAGACCGGGGTTGGCCAGTGGCCGCTGGCAGAGGCCTGGCACAGCCAATGCCACCACTGGCGTTCGTCGTGTGGCGCTTGCACGCGCGGGCGCTGGTGCCAGGCCGCAGCCCCGCCAGCGCCACGAATTTCCGCCACCACGTCACCGGTGCCGGGGTAGGGCGCCAGCAGCAGCAGGCCGGCCAGTTGCGCGCCATGCACTGCGGCATAGCACAGCGCACTGTAGGCACCGATCGATATGCCCGCCAGCCAGATCTGGCGATAGCCCAAAGCCTGGGCCGGTTGCAGCACCTGGCGCTGCAGCTGCTCGGCGATGTCGCCGTCCAGCACGTGCTGGGCCGTGGCGTCGGCAAGCAGCAGATCGACCGGCAACTGCTGCTGGCGCAGCGCAGCAATAAAGCCGTGGTGGGCAAAGTCTTCAATCCGCGACAGCGCCGGCGGCAGCAGCACCAACAGCGTCGGGCTGCGCTGGCCGGGCTGGCGCAGCTCAGTCTGGCAGCGCATCGGTGCGCTCCCGCGTCAGGATGGCGGCAAATACCAGGGCCAGAAAAGCCCCGGGGGCCACGGTGCAGCCAATGGCGGCCAGCACCGGCACCTTGGACAGGCCGAGCAGGCCAAAGCTGCCGACCGAGCTCAGGTTGGCCACCAGCAGCGAAATTTGCGTTTGCTGGCGGTCGCTGGCGGCGCCGGTTTGGGCGCCCCGGTCAAAGAACAGGGCGTAGTTGGAGCCTACCGCCACCACCAGCAGCAGTCCGACCAGGTGCAATATGGTGAGCTGGGTGCCGGCCAGCAGCAGTGCGGCGGTGACGCACATCACGGCGCAGGCCAGCGGCGCCGCCACGCGCAGGGTGCGCAGGCCGGACCGCAGCCAGAGCAGCAGCAGCGCCAGGATAAACAGGCAGCCCAGGCCGGACAGCAGCAGGGCTTCGTGGCGGTAGCCGTCAAACAGGCTGCTGGATTCTTCCAGCATGTCAATCACCACCGCTTGCTGCAAGCCCTGGGCACGCAATGCCGTGTGGACCCGGTTCAGATCGATGCTGTCCGCCGGCACGCCGCCAGCCAGCGGACGCAGCGGCATCAGCACCAGGTAGTCGTGGCTGCGTGGCACCAGCATGGAGTCGACCAGCAGCGCCGCCGAGCTGCCGTCCAGGTCGTGGCGCAGCAGCGGTGCGCGCCGGCGCGCGCTGCGCAGGTCGCTGAGGAATGCGTCTAGGCGTTCGGCGCGCAGTGGCAGGCCATGCAAGGCCTGTTGCAGACGGGACCGCGCGTCAGCGTCCGGCGGCAGGGCGGCCTGGCGCGCGCGTTGCATGGCGATGCTGGGCAAGGCGCTGGCCGGTGAACTGAAGCCGGCCAGCACCTGTTGCTGCACCAGCGCTTGCAGCACGCTGCCGGCCCGTTCGGCCAGTTGCAGGGCGGCTTCTTGGTCTGGCGCTGTCAAGGCCATGATGTAGCGGGTGTCGGTGCCGCCCAGATCGCGGCGCAGTTCTTCGTCGACCCGGCGCTCGTCCTGCGGAATCGGGTTCAGTCCGGAGAGTTGCCGATTCCAGAGGCTGCCGCTGTGCAGCAGCACCGAGGCGCAGGCTGCCAGCGCCAGCACAGCGACCGGCCAGCGCAGCACGCTGGCGCGGCCCAGCGCCAGGTCCAGCGCGCGCGCCAGCGGGCGCAGGTCGCGCAGCTTCAGTTGCTGCGGTGTCAGCACCGGCAGCACATAGCGCGTCACCAGCACGGCGGCGATCAGGCCGCTGATGGAGTACAGACCGAGTTGCGCCAGTCCGGGAAAACTGGAGCACAGCAGCGCGGCAAAACCGGCAATGGAGGTCAGCACGCCGAGCCAGATGGTGCGCCAGAAGTTGCCCGGCACCGCGTTGGCGCTGCGCTGGATGAAGAAGTAAATCGAGTAGTCCACCGCTTCGCCGATCAGCGTGGTGCCAAAGCCCAGCGTCAGGCCATGCACCTGGCCAAAGCCCAGGCTGACGGCGGCGATGCCAGCGGCCACGCCGGACAGCACCGGCAGCAGTCCTAGCAACAGCAGCGTGGGCGAGCGGTACACCAGCAGCAGCAGGCCGACCACCAGCACCAGGCTGGCGCCGGCCAGGCGACTGACTTCGCTCTGAATGGTGCTGCGCGCCGCCACCGACGAAACGCCGGCGCCGCTCATCACCAACCGGCTGTCGGCGGCCCGTTGCGGCAGTGCGGCAAAGGTACTGCGGATGCTGCCCACGGCCTGTGCCTGGGCTTCGGTGTCAGAGCCGGCGGCCCGCGTGAAGGCCAGCAGCAGCGCGCGCTTGCCATCGCCTGAGGCCCAGGCACCTTCCAGGTTCTGCGGCTGGTTGAAGCCGGAAAATTGCTCCAGCAAATGCAGCGTTTCGCCGGTTGGGTCGCGCGCGAACAGGCCCTTGAGTGTGATGCCGGCACTGCCGGACAGTGCTTCAATGGCGTCGCTGATGGCTTGGTGCAGCCCGGCGGCTTCAAAATGGGCTGGCGTGACGGCGGGGCTGAGCAGGTAGCGGTTGTCGAAAAAGTAGGCGCGGTCCTGTTCCTGGGTCTCGGCCTGGCCGTTTTGGATACCAACAAAGAGGTCGGTCTGGCGCAGCGCGCTGGCCAGTGCGCGGGACAGGCGGGCACGCTCGCTGGCGTCGCCGCCTTCGATGCCGACCATGATCAGGCGTGCCACGGCGCCGTCGCGCAACTGGTCGATCAGCAGTTGCTGGCGCGCATTCGGGCTGCGCGGCATGAAGGCCGACAGGTCGGCGACAAAGTGGGTCTGCACAATGACCAGCAGGCAGGCCAGCATGCCGAGCAGCCACAGGCCAAGGGCCCAGAGACCGGACTTGCGGCTCATGGCGCGGACTCCCAGAATTCGAAGAAATTGAACCAGTTGTAAGGCGCAGCGCGGCAGTGGCGCTCCAGCGTTGCGACGTATTTCTCCATGGTTTCGCGCACCACCGTGTCACGCTGGGCACGCGGCACCGCGGCGAAGTCGGCCAGCGCCTCGAAGTGCACGGTGTAGCGGTTGCTGCCGTGGTAGAGCGCGGTCATGAAGTAGATTGGGTGGCCGAGCAACGCGGCCATGCGAAACGGGCCGGTGGGAAAGCGCGCCGATGCGCCCAGAAAGGGCAGGCTGAGGTAGCGGTCCGGTCCGGCGGCGCGGTCGGCCAGCACGCCGACCAGGGTGCCGTGTTCCAGTTGGTGGTGGATGTTCAGCATTGAGTCGACCTGGCCCAGGGCAATGATGCCGGTCAGGGCGTGCGGGTTGATGGCTGCCAGGGCGCGGTTCAATTGGCGTGCGTTTTCCGGGTACATCGCCATGCAGGCGTCGAGCTGGCTGCTGCGGCTGTGTGCCAACAGCATTTCGAAGCTGCCCAGGTGGGCGCCAAACAGCAGCGCTCCTTGCTGTCGCTGGGCGCGCAGACGGGTGATCTGCTCGGCGCCAAAGACCTGGATATCAAACAGCCCGGGCTGTGCGTTGAGCAGGTAGAAACGGTCGTGGATGGTGCTGGCAAAGGACAGGATGTGCAGATACAGGTCGCGCCAGCCGGGGCGCCGTTGCAGCGCGCGCTGCAGGTAGTGGCGTGAGGCCTTGCGCGCCTGCGGCGCGGTCAGTAAAAAATACAGGGCAATGGCATAGACCACGCTGCGCGAGAGCCGGCGCCCGAGCAGCAGCGAGATGTGGCGCATCAGCTGCAGCAGCAGCAAACTGCCGCGTTCCTGGCGCTGCATCCATTCCGGTACGGCGGCGCCGGCCTGGGCTTCGACGGGGGCAGTCATGGCGCGGTACCGGCGGGCAGCGAAAAACGGCCGGACGCAATCTTGCGTGCGGCACTGCGAATTTCAAATTTCACGGCGCTGGCGCTGGTGTCAAATTCGAGTTCCAGCACATCGGAGGGGCCTGCCGGGCTGTGGAACTTGGCATCCAGCAGGGTCTGCAGCGGCTGCTGCAGCGCGCCTTCGATGGCGGCCTGGGCCCAGTCCAGCAGCAGCACGCCGGGCACGATCGGCTGGCCCGGGAAGTGGCCCGGGAATGCCGGGTGCGCGGGCGAAAACGGAAGGGCAAGCAGGGGCATGTCAGCGTCTCGGGGCAAGGTGGCGCGCGCGCAGGCTCGCCAGGCTGGTGGCCGGCATTTTCCCATTGGCGTCACGTGGCAGCGTCTCCAGCATGATCAGCGGGCGCGGCAAAAATACGGGATCGATGTGCAGGCGCAGGCGCGCCAGAATGTCGGCGCTGCGCAGCTTGGGCGCCACCACAAAGGCGGCCAGGCGCGGTGTTTCTTCCGGCGCTGCGCCTTCGTGCATGCAGAACAGGCCGTCCTGCACGCCGGGCAGACTGAGCAGCAGCTGGTTCAGGTAGGCCAGCGAACTGCGCTTGCCAACCATGTTGATCATGTCGGCATTGCGCCCGAGCAGGCGAAAGCGGGTCGGCCCCTGCAGCTCCAGTACGTCGTTGAGCGCTTGTGGCGTGTCGAAGTGGCTGGCACAGGCCAGGGTGTGTGTGCCCTGCTGTTGCAGCGTGATGCCGGCGTAGGTGTGCCAGTCGTCCTGTACCGACGGTCGGCGCGTGGCCAGCGCGCCGGTTTCTGTGGAGCCGTAAATTTCCACCAGCGGCGCCGCCAGCTGGGCTTCGACATCGCGTGCCAGTTCCGGTGCCAGCGGCGCCGTGGCCGACAGCACTGCGCTGACGCGCGGCCAGGCAATCCGTGCCTCCATCAGCTTGCGCAGGTGAAACGGTGTCGATACCAGCAGGCGCGGTTCTGGCAGTTCGGCCAGGGCGCTGGCGACGTCGGCCGGAAAAAAGGGTTGGCGTGAACTGAACTGGCCAGCGCCAAAAATCGGCAGCAGCACGCTCGCCTCGAGTCCGAACATGTGTTGCGGCGAGACCGTGCCGAGCACGCTGCAGCGGGCGCCGGCGACCTGCCACATGCGCTCGGCTTCGGCCAGCGCGCACTGCTGCATGCGGCCAAAGCGCATGCTGTGGGCCTGCGGCTTGCCGGTGGAACCGGAGGTGAAAATCCGGGCAATGCACTGTTGGCGCGGAATCTGTGGCATCTCCAGGGGCAGGGGCAGGGGCGTGGCGCGTTCAGCGGCCTGGGTCACCTGCAGATAGGGCATCTGCGCCAGCATCGGCGTGTCCGCCTCGCCCAGACAGACCGCGTCGGGATAGTCGGCCAGCAGCGCTGCCATATTGTCTGGCGCCGTCGAGTTTTGCAGCAGGCTGACAATGCCACGCCGGATCGCCGCAAACAAGGCCACCGCAAACCAGTAGCGGTCTTTGCACAGGTTGAAGACATGGCCGGTGTTCGGCAGTTGCGCCGCCAGTTGCAGCACGTGCTGCAGGAATTCGGCCTGGCTGACTGCTTGCTGCTGGCGGTAGGCGATGGTCTGGCTGGCCGAGGCCCCCGGCAGCAG
>CAIUDG010000119.1 GCA_903897925.1 uncultured beta proteobacterium
GACCACCGAGATCTACACAGGCGAAGACACTCTTTCCCTACACGACGCTCTTCCGATCTATGATCTGGGATATTTTTTGCCGCGTTATCGACAACTATGGCGACATTGGCGTCTGCTGGCGCCTCAGCGCCGACCTGGCCGCGCGCGGCGGCCAGGTGCGCCTGTGGGTGGACGACGCCAGTGCGCTGGCGTGGATGGCGCCGGGCGCGCGCCAGGGCCAATGGCCCGGCGTGCAGGTGCTGGACTGGAACGCCGCGCAAGACCCGGCGCAAGTCGCCGCCCTGCCCCTGGCCGATGTCTGGGTCGAGGCGTTTGCTTGCGACATTGCGCCTGAGTTTCTGGCGCACTGCGTGCCACGCTACCAGGCCCTGGGCGATCAGCAGCCGGTCTGGATCAATCTGGAATACCTCAGCGCCGAGCCCTATGTGGAACGCTGCCATGGCCTGCAGTCGCCGGTGATGCAGGGCGCCGCCCGGGGTTGGCACAAAACATTTTTTTATCCCGGCTTCGGCCCCGGCACCGGCGGCCTGCTGCGCGAGCCCTGGATGCAGCCGCAGCAACAGGCCTTTGGCGCAGCGCAGCGCCAGCAGTTTCTGCAGCAATTTACCGAGGTACGCAACGACGAGCAGGTAATCAGCCTGTTTTGCTACGCCCCGGCGCTGCTGCCCACGCTGTTGCGCCGGCTCGCCGACCAGGCCGCGCCAACCCTGCTGCTGGTTGCCTATGGCGGCACGCACAAGCTATTGCAGCGCTGCCTGGCCGATTCGGACTGGCCCGGCCCACAAACCCAGAGTGCCTTGCGCCTGGTGTATCTGCCAGCGCTCAGCCAGCGCGACTACGACCGGCTACTGCTCAGCTGCGACCTCAACTTTGTGCGCGGCGAAGACTCGGTGGTGCGCGCCCTGTGGGCCGGCAAGCCCTTTGTCTGGCACATCTATCCGCAGGGCGATGGCGCCCACGCTCCCAAGCTGGAGGCGTTTTTGCAGCGCCTGGAGCTTGACCCACAGGTGGCGCGCATGCACCGGGCCTGGAACGAACTGGCCAGCGAGGAAGAAACCGAGGCCGCACTGGAACTATTGTGCAGACCGGAGCGTGCCACTTGGCAGGCTGGCGTGCAGGCGGCACGCAGCAAGTTGTTGAATTTGCACGATTTGACCAGCGCGCTGAACGATTTCGTACAGAAAAAACGCTAAAATTCAAGGCTTTGCTGATACCGCCGCGCTGTGTGGCGGAAAATCACGCCCCGCCGCAGCATGCGGCATAACGACGCAGACAGCACTGGCTGCTTGCGACAACTGTTCCTAGACATCATGAAAATCGCTCAAGAAATTCGCGCCGGCAACGTCATCATGCACGGCAAGGACCCGATGGTTGTTCTGAAGACCGAATACAGCCGCGGTGGCCGCAACTCCGCAACCGTGCGCATGAAGCTCAAGAGCCTGATTGCCAATTTCGGCACCGAAGTGGTTTTCAAGGCCGACGACAAAATGGACCAGGTGATTCTGGACAAGAAAGACTGCACCTATTCCTACTTCGCTGACCCCATGTATGTTTGCATGGACGAAGAGTTCAACCAGTACGAAGTCGAAGCCGAAAACATGGGCGACTCGCTGAACTACCTGGAAGACGGCATGGCAGTGGAAGTGGTGTTCTACGACGGCAAGGCGATTTCGGTCGAACTGCCCACCAGCGTAGTGCGTGAAATCACCTGGACCGAACCCGCCGTCAAGGGCGACACCTCTGGCAAGGTGCTCAAGCCTGCCAAGATCGCTACCGGTTTTGACATTGGCGTGCCAATTTTTGTAGCCCAAGGCGACAAAGTGGAAATCGACACCCGCACTGGCGAATACCGCAAGCGCGTCTAATGCTGCGCTGATAGCTGATAGCTGATGCTGCGCTGTTAGGCAACCTGACGGCGCCTCAAGCACCGCTACCCTAGCCCCACCTGGTGGGGCTATTTTTTTGCGCCATTCACGCCCCCCGTAACGCCCCGCAAGCCAAGCCCACCGAAACCCGATGCCGCAGCTCAGCTCAGCTCAGCTCGGCTCGGCCCGTAGCCCGTAGCCCGTAGCTCGTAGCTCGTAGCTCGTAGCTCGTAGCTCGTAGCCCGTAGCCCGTAGCCGGACGATGACCAGCGAACAGCCCCCAACAGCCCACACATGCAGTGGCGCGATGTCTTTGGTATTTAAATCCCTCTCACAATATTTACAAAAATATCTTGGGGCTGGCGAAGTGGGTGTGCGGGCGCAGGCCTGGATTCGCCGCTGTACAGAGCTGGTGTGCCGATAGCGGTATTTGTGCGGGGGTGCAAGCGCACCCAAAGCAGCCCCCGGCGACCCGAGGCCGGAGAACGCACAC
>CAIUDG010000120.1 GCA_903897925.1 uncultured beta proteobacterium
GGTGTTGCTGGAGCAGGGGCGCAGTTTTACCGTCAATCTGGGAACCGGGCAGGGCAGCAGCGTGCTGGAGGTGGTGCGGGCGTTTGAGAAAGCTTCGGGCAAGGCTATTCCGTTCCAGTTTGCGCCGCGGCGTGAGGGGGATGTGGCGCAGTGCTATGCCAGCACCAATCTGGCGCAGCAGCTGTTGGGCTGGACGGCACAGCGGGACCTGCATGCCATGTGTGCGGATGCCTGGCGCTGGCAGAGCGCCAATCCCAGGGGCTACGCATAAATTCTGGTGGACCTGCGAATCCGCAGACCGCATGGCAGATAATCCACAGCCCCTCCTTTTTTGCCAGGCCAACTCAGCGATGCCTCGTATGGGCAGTTCCCTTCCTCGTGTACTTGTTACGGGTGCTACCGGCTTTGTCGGCAGCGCGCTTTGCGCGCGCCTGCTGCGCGATGGCTGGGCCGTGTGTACTGGTGTGCGGCGAATTGGGGCGCAGCTGCCGGCGGGGGTGCAGGCATTTCCTGTGTCTGATTTGAATGCGGACACGGACTGGTCTGCTGCGCTGGCTGGTGTTGATGCCGTGGTGCATTGTGCGGCGCGTGTGCACGTTATGCATGAGCAGGTCCGGGACCCGCTGGTGGATTTTCGCCGGGTCAATAGGGACGGCACGCTGCGCCTGGCGCAGCAGGCTGCAGCGGCGGGCGTGCGCCGCTTTGTCTATCTCAGTTCGATCAAGGTGCATGGCGAGGCCACAGTGCCAGGCCGTGCGTTTCGCGCAGACGACCTGGCTGCGCCGCAGGATGCCTATGGCCAGTCCAAGTGGGAGACCGAGCAGGCCTTGCAGGCTTTGCTGAAGTCGCTGCCCATGGAGTTGGTTATCGTGCGGCCACCGCTGGTGTATGGGCCTGGGGTGCGCGCCAATTTTGCGGCGCTGATGCGCTGGGTGCAGCGCGGCTGGCCGCTGCCGCTGGGCGCACTGGACAACCGGCGCAGCCTGGTGGCGCGTGAAAACCTGGTGGATTTGCTGTGCCTGTGCCTGCGCCACCCGGCAGCGGCTGGGCAGGTGTTTCTAGTATCCGACGGCGAAGATGTGTCGAGCGCCGATCTGGTGCGGCGCCTGGCGCGGGCCATGCAATGCCCGGCGCGGCTCTGGCCGGTGCCGCAGCGCTGGCTAGAGGGCGCTGCGGCGGTGCTGGGTAAGCGCGCGGCGGTGCAGCGTTTGTGCAGCTCTTTGCAGGTGGATATGGAAAAAACCCGGCTGCTGCTGGGCTGGCAGCCGCCGCTCAGTCTGGACCAGGGATTGCAACAGGCGGTCCGGGCGCTACCGGCCGCTGCAGTGGAGCAAAGCGCAATCGTATGAAACGCGTGTTGGATTTGGTTTTGTGTCTGGTGGCCACCCTATTGCTGGCGCTGCCCTTGCTGCTGGTGGCGCTGGCGGTGCGCCTGACTTCTCCCGGGCCGGTGCTGTATTGGTCGGACCGGGTAGGGCGCAACAATGTGCTGTTTCGCATGCCCAAGTTTCGCAGCATGCGTGTGGGCACACCGGCGGTGGCCACCCATTTGCTGAGCCAGCCGGACCGCTATTTGACGCCTATTGGCAGTTTTTTGCGCAAAAGCAGTCTGGATGAATTGCCGCAGCTGTGGAGTATCTGGGTGGGGGACATGAGTTTTGTCGGCCCGCGTCCGGCCTTGTTCAACCAGCACGATCTGATCGCCTTGCGAACTCAGTACGGCGTGGAGCGCTTGTTGCCCGGGCTTACCGGTTGGGCGCAGGTGAATGGGCGCGACGAGTTGCCTATTCCGCAGAAGGTGGCGCTGGATGTGTATTACCTGCAGCAGCAGAGTGTGCGTCTGGACCTGTACATTGTGTATCGCACTGCATTCAAGGTATTGCGCCAGGATGGTGTGTCCCATTGATCTTTGCGGCCTGGCCCTATAGGCCTAGCGCTTGGGACCACCGGCCTATAGGCAAGGACGCAACAGGGTCTGGTGTGTCGGCAAATAAATCCGCAGAATGGCCAAAAATTCTTGTTATCATCGTCAAACATATTCTTTTCGGGAGTCTTATCCATGTCCGCTCAATCCAAGTTCTTCACTGCCCTGACTATTGCTGCCTGCCTGGCAGCTCCCGCTTTGTCCCACGCTGACGTCGTGGCCGGCGGCGTGGTGAGCCAGTCAGCTGCTGTTGGCAGTGCTACTCTGACTGCCGCTACGGCAACTTCCGTGCTGGTGGTGACTGCAGTGTCGGTCGCACACGCGAACAAGTCTACTGGAACAAACTAAGTTTTCCCGGTTGGTAATGGCGCCTTAGGGCGCCGTTTCTATTTCTAGCTCCCACACCAAGGGCATTATTTGCGGTTTCACGCTGTCGCCGGTTGGCGCTGGTGGTGCTTGTTGCTGCTCGGCTTCGCCCTCGGCGGCTGTGCCAGCACTTCCACGCCGCTGACCGATTCTCTCAAGTTGGTGTTCTCGCCGGGTCAGGGTGCGCCCGCGATTCCTGATACACCCGATTCGCGCTATACCTTTTTGCGCGTGAAGGTCAATGGCTATCCGCCTGGAATGCTGGCTTTGGGTTTTATAGACCCGCGCCCCGAAGGCCCGGTATTTGTCTGGTATTCCTCTGATGGCGAAGTATTGCGCACCCAAAATGGCCGGATTGTCGGCAGCACCGGCACGCCGGTGGAATGGTCTGCGCTGCGCTGGCTGAGTGCTCCCCCGGCATGGAATGCGGTTCCCGTGGGGGGCTACCGCTATGAGCGGGAGCGCGATGTTATGCCGGACTATCAGTTTGGTATTCGCGAAACATTGTATGGCGAGGCGCGGCCGGTGCCGCCGGACGCCGAATTGCCCGCCACCTTGCCGGCCGAACTGGCGCATCGCTACAGCTGGTATCGCGAGGTGGTGAGCGGGTCTACTGCTTCGCATTGGCTGCCGCCTTCGCTGTTTGCTTGGGGCCGCTATGCGGATGAATGGACGGTGGTGTATTCCAAGCAGTGCCTGTCCCCCGATTTGTGCATAGAACTGCAGCGCTGGCCGGTGCGGAAAGAGACCGTTCAGTGAAGCTTCGTCCTCCATGTGTTGTAGCGTGTCTTGTGTTGCTGGGTTCGCAGTGGACGCAGGCGCAGGGTGTTGATACGGTGCGCGCTGCCACGCCGGTGCAGGAGGGCGAACGCATGAGCGACTGGCTGTTGCGCAATGCGGCAACCGGTGCCGACACCTCGGCGCTGCACTGGCGAGTGCCTTCTGAGCAGGCGCCACAAGCGCGGCTGCGTGAGGCGGTGCTGGCGGGCTTGGCCCCGCATCCTGCGCTAACGCAGTGGCTGGAGCAGCTGCCAGTGACCGGGCGCCTGAATCTGGCGCGTGCCGATGCGCACTGGTTGCAGACCCATGCCGAGCAGGACCCGGTGTTGGCTGACGGCCAGTCGGTGCTGCTGTTGCCGCGGCCGCAGCAGGTGGCGGTGTTGAACGAGTCCGGGCGCCGCTGTTTGTTGCCGCACCATGCGGCAGCGCAACTGGCGGATTATTTGCGGGTCTGTGCCGACGATAGCGGGCCGCTGGATTGGGTCTGGCTGGTACAGGCGGACGGCCATGTGCAGCGCTTTGGCGTGGCCGAATGGAATCAGCAGGCGGCGGATCTGCCAGGGCCCGGTGCCTGGATCTGGGCGCCCAGCCGCGCCGCAGCGATTGCGCCGAGTACCTCGGACAATCTGGCGCGCTATTTGGCGACCCAGTTGCCGGCCGAAACCATGGCCCGAAAATATACCGGCCCGGCGCAGCGCACGCTGGCCTGGCCGGCGTCGATGCCGGTGCAATTGCCATCGTCGCAGCCGCGCAATCTGGCGCTGAGCGCCAGTGACTGGGGTGAGATTGGTGTGTTGCAGACGCCGTCGGCGCGCATGGAGCCGCCCGGTGCCGTGCGTCTGGTGGTGTCGGGGGTGTATCCGTATACCCGCGCCAATATCATGTTGCAGCCCTTGTCCTGGATGGAGGTGGGCTTTCGCTATACCGATATTGCTGACGAGCTGTATGGCCCCACCATTGCGGGCAGCCAGACCTATAAAGACAAGTCGATGGATGTGAAATTCCATCTGCTGAGCGAAGGTCCGCACCAGCCTGAGCTGTCGCTCGGCCTGCGCGACATCAGCGGCACGGGTTTGTTTTCCAGCGAGTATGTGGTGGCGAACAAGCGCTGGGGCGATTGGGACTGGAGTGCGGGCGTTGCCTGGGGCTATATGGGTACGCGTGGCAACCTGGGCTCGCCGCTGGGCTTCCTGGGCGACGCCTACAAGACCCGCCCGGCGGTGGATGTGGGGCAGGGTGGCAATATCAGCACCGACGCCATGTTCCATGGTCCGGCGGCTTCGTTTGCCGGTGTGCAATGGAATACGCCCATCAGTGGTTTGCTGTTGAAGGCCGAACTCGACGCCAACGATTACCGGTCTGAGCCCTTTGGCACCGTGCTGCCCAGCAGCAGCCCGCTGAATATCGGCGCGGTGTACCAGTATGCGCCGGGGGTGGATTTCACGGTGGGCTGGGAGCGCGGGAATACCGCAATGTTCGGTCTGACTTTGCATACTTCTCTGGACCGTCTGGAGGCGCCCAAACTGCTGGACCCGGTGCTGCCGAAGTTGCAGGTGGCGGCGCCGACGCAAGTGCAGGCCTGGGACAGCACGGCACAGGACCTGAACCGCTATACAGGCTGGGCCGTGCGGGAAATCCGCCTGCGTGGCGACTATGCGGAGGTGTCGCTGGAGACCGATGACGCCTTGTTTGTACAAGAGCGGATTGACCGTGCGACGAACCTGTTGCACCGCGACATGCCCGCCAGCGTGACGCATTTTGTGCTGCGCCTGGAGCAGCATGGCATTGCCATGTCGACCGTGGAAATCGACCGCTCTGCATGGGTGGCACAGCATGCGCAGGCCGTGCCGCCGAGCCAGCGCCAGGTGCCCCAGCGCACCAGCACAGGAACGTCTGCGCCTGCGGTGCCGGATCTGGCAGGGCAGGCGAACCAGGCGCCCGTTTATGCGGCGGGCCAGGATACCCTGGGCACCAAGCTGTCGCTGGGGCCGAGTTACAGCCAGTCTCTGGGCGGGCCGAACGCTTTCCTGTTGTACGAACTGGGTGTTGATGCCACGCTGGAGCACCGCTTCAGCCCGTCAACCTGGCTCAGTGCCGACCTGAATGCCCGGGTGTTTGACAACTACGACCTGTTTACCTATGACGCGCCCAGCAATTTGCCGCGCGTGCGCACCTATGTGCGCGAATACGTTACCAACTCGCGTGTCACCTTGCCCTTGCTGCAGCTGAACCATGTCAGTGATCTGGGCGGTGGCAATTATGTGAGTGCCTATGGCGGCCTGATGGAAAGCATGTTTGGCGGTGTCGGCGCCGAATGGTTGTACCGGCCCTGGCAGAGTCGTTTTGCATTTGGTGTCGATGTGAACCATGTGCGCCAGCGCGATTTTGGACAAAACCTGGTGTTCCAGGATTACCAGGTGGATACCGGGCATGCCACGGTGTACTGGGACACCGGTTGGAATGATCTGCAGGTGAAGGTGGCGGCCGGGCAGTACCTGGCCGGCGATACCGGTGCCACCTTCGATGTCAAGCGGGTGTTTCACAACGGCACCACGATTGGTGCCTGGTTTACCAAGACCAATGTGTCGGCAGAGCAGTTTGGCGAAGGCAGCTTTGACAAGGGCATCTACGTCACCAGTCCATTCGATTTGATGCTGCCCAAGTCGGCACCGGGCACGGCGCATGCCATTTGGCACCCGTTGCTGCGCGATGGGGGGGCCATGCTGGACCGGAGTTTCACGCTGTTTGACTTTACCCAGCAGCGCGATGCCCGCACCTGGGATGCGTCGTCGCAGCCGCTGGATGCCTGGCGCGACCGCTTGCGCAGTGCCCAGGACCAGTCTTATGTGCAGTCCGAGCCGGCCAGCTGGAGTGATTACGCGGGCAACGCGGTTGGCGGCCTGGGCCATGGCATTGCGGCGCTGCCGGGCTCGGCCTGGGCCTGGGGCGGCGGGCTGGTGCTGGCGGCGAGTTTGCTGGACAGCCAGGTTGATACTTGGGCCCAGAACCACCAGAGCGACAGCTGGAACCGGATTGGCACGGTGTCTAACAACTTGCCCTACGCGCTGGCGCTGGGAACCGGTTTGATGTTCATGGGCGCCGCTGGCGATGAGGGCGTCAGCACGGCCACTACCTCGCTGACGGCGGCGGCTTTCACGCTGGGCGGAAACCTGCTGACCAAGCTGGCGGTAGGACGGGCACGCCCGTCGGACGAGCAGGGGCCGGGCAGTTTCAACGGTTTCACCAGCGCAGCGGCGCAGTCCAGCTTTGCCTCCAACCATGTGGCCACCGCCTTTGCGCTGGCGACGCCGCTGGCCCAGCAGTACGACCAGCCCTGGTTGTATGGGGTGGCCGCCGCCAGTGGGTTCGGCCGGATTCAGGACCGCGAACACTGGTTTTCCGACACCGTTGCGGGTGGCCTGATGGGCTATGCCATTGGCACCATTTGCCATGAGCAGCAATTGGGTCGGCAACGCAGCCTGCAAGTCAGTGCCAGCCTGCAGTCGGTGCAGGCGCGCTGGTCGTTCTAGGGGTCGCTATACTCGCTGGTTGCCTTCCGCCGTGCGGCGGGTGTCTGGCTGGCGTTCGCCTTTTGGCTGTTTTGATGGAGATTTAGCGCATGTTCGATTTTGTCCGCAAGCACACGAAGATCATGATGTTCCTCATGTTCTTGCTGATCATTCCCGCTTTTGTGCTGGTTGGCATCAATGGCTTTCGCAGCTTCAACAGCGGTGGTGAAACGGTGGCCAAAATTGGCAGCACCAGCATAAAGCAGGAACAGTGGGATGCCGGCCACAAATACGAGGTCGACCGCATGCGCAATTCCATGCCCAATATCGACCCCAAGCTGCTCGACTCGCCCGAGGCCCGCTACGCCACACTGGAACGCATGGTGCGTGACCGCGTGATTGCCGACACGGTATCCGACGAACACCTGACCACCACCGACGCCAGCCTGGCACGCGAACTGCAGCGCGACCCCACCATTGCCGCCTTGCGTTTGCCCGATGGCCGCCTGGACATGGAGCGCTACAAACAACTCGCCGCCAACCAGGGCCTGACGACCGCCGGCTTTGAAGCCCAGGTGCGGCGCGACCTGACACTGCGCCAGGTGGAGGGCGGTGTTGGCGCCACAGCGTTTGCGCCGGCGCGCCTGGCCAATGTGGCGCTGAACGCTTTCTTCGAGCGCCGTGAATTGCAAATCGCCAATTTCTCGCCAGCGGAATACCGCGCCCAGGTGAACCCCAGCGATGCTGAAATTGACGCGTACTACCAGGCCCACCAAAACCAGTTCCAGGCGCCGGAGAGTGCCACCGTGGAATATGTGGTGCTGGACCTGGACAGCGTGAAGAAGGGCATCAGTGTCAATGAAGCCGATCTGAAGGCCTACTACGAACAAAACGCGGCACGCCTGAGTGGCAAGGAAGAGCGCCGTGCCAGCCACATTCTGATCAACGCACCGAAAACCATGGCCGCCGCCGAACGCCAGAAGGCCAAGGAGAAAGCCCTGGCCCTGCTGGAGCAGGCGCGCAAGGCGCCCAATACCTTTGCCGAATTGGCCAAGAAAAATTCGCAGGACACGGGCTCCGCCGCCAATGGTGGCGACCTGGACTTCTTTGCCCGTGGCGCCATGGTGAAGCCGTTTGAAGACGCGGCATTTGCCTTGAAGAAGGGCGAGATCAGTGACCTGGTCGAGTCCGATTTTGGTTACCACATCATCAAGCTGGTGGACATTCGCGCACCCAAGCAGAAGTCGTACGAAGAACTGCGCCCCGGCATTGAAGCCGATTTGCGCAACCAGCAGGCCCAGCGCAAGTTTGCTGAAGTGGCCGAGCTGTTCACCAATGCGGTGTACGAGCAGTCGGACAGCCTCAAGCCGGTGGCCGACAAGCTCAAGCTGGAAGTGCACAGTGCCAGCAATGTGCAGCGCAAGCCGCTGCCCGGTGTAGTGCCGGTGCTGGCCAACCCCAAGGTGCTGACCGCCCTGTTTTCGCCCGAGACCATTGAAAAGAAACGCAACACCGAGGCCCTGGAAGTGGCGCCCAACCAGCTGGTCTCGGCGCGCATGGCGCAGTACACGCCAGCACGCGTGCTGCCGCTGGCCGAAGTGCGTGCCAATGTGAAAGAACGCCTGATTGCGACCCAGGCCACAGCGCTGGCCATGAAAGACGGTCAGGCCAAGCTGGATGCCTGGAAGGCCAAGCCGGACGCGGCCAAGCTGGCCGCCGCAGTGGTGGTTTCGCGTGACCAGGCGCAGGGCGTGTCGTCGGCCATTCTGACGGCCGTGCTGCACGCCGACACCAGCAAGCTGCCGACCTGGGTTGGGGTTGATCTGGGTGCCCAGGGTTATGCCGTGGTCCGCGTCAACAAGGTGCTGGAACGCAACCCGCCGGCAGCCGAGGCGGCGCAGCAGGAACGCGCGCAATATGCAAAGTGGCTGGCCGCTGCGGAAAACGCTGCCTATCTGGATTTGCTCAAGACCCGTTACAAGGCGCAGATCAAGGTGCAAAAACCGTCGACAAATGCAAATTCCTTGGTCGCAGCGGCAGAATAGGACCAACAGCACGCTATAATGCAGGACTTACGGTGGCTGTAGCTCAGTTGGTAGAGTCCAGGATTGTGATTCCTGTTGTCGTGGGTTCGAGCCCCATCAGCCACCCCAA
>CAIUDG010000121.1 GCA_903897925.1 uncultured beta proteobacterium
ATTTCCGGCTTTCTGATTTCCAGCATCCTTTTCAAGAGCTTGCGGCACGGTGATTTCAGTTTCATTGAGTTCTATGCCCGGCGCGTCTGCCGCATATTTCCAGCCCTGATTCTTGTGTTCGTGGCGTGTTACGCCGTCGGCTGGTTTGTGTTGTTTCCTGCGGAGTTCAAACAACTAGGCAAGCATATGCTGGCTGGCGCCGGGTTCATTCAGAACTTCGTGTTGAACAGCGAAGCCGGGTATTTCGATACATCCTCCGAGCTGAAGCCATTGATGCACCTGTGGTCGCTGTCGATTGAGGAGCAGTTCTATTTGTTGTTTCCAGCCTTGATCTGGGCCGTCTGGCGCTTGGGGCAAAAGGCTGTGCTGGCGCTGCTGGTGGTGCTCGCGATGGTGTCGTTTGGTGTCAATATGGCAAGCACTGACAGAGACGCGACGCAGGCGTTTTTCATGCCCTACACCCGGTGTTGGGAGTTGTTGTCGGGCGGCGTGCTGGCGTACGCGCAGCTATACCAAGCCGGGTCAGTGACGCAGACCGTGCAGCGCTGGGTCTTTCCGTTGCCGCTGTTGCGCAGACTGCCAAGCCCTGAGCACCGTGCTGCGGCGTTGAATAACGGATTCGCAGTGTTGGGCCTGCTTCTGGTGCTCGGCGCCAGTGTTGGGCTGGACCAGCGCACACCCTATCCTGGCGCGTGGGCGCTGTTGCCGGTGGTTGGCGCATGGCTGTTGATTTTGGCCGGGCCGGGCGCCTGGTTGAATCGGGAAATTCTGGCCAGCCGCGTGGCGGTATTTATTGGACGCATCAGTTACCCGCTTTATCTGTGGCACTGGCCGATACTTTCGTTTGCCCGCATCCTGTCCGGGGCAAGCCCTGCGCCGTCGGTTCGTATTGCGGTGCTGGCGCTGAGTTTCCTATTGGCATGGCTGACTTATGTGGCGTTGGAAATGCCGCTGCGTGCATGGAGTCGGATCTGGGCCAAGTCGGCAGCATTGTGTCTGGCAATCGGTTTGCTTGGGGCTGTGGGGTTCCACACGGCGCAACACGGCGGCTTAGGTTTTAGAGCGATAGCGCGACTCAGTGGCAGCCAAGCTGACGATGGGGGCGACGGAGGCAATTCCTTGTCTGATTGTGGAATCGAAGACAGGGCATCCAAGACGCTCTTTGGCAATTGTGCCAAGGACAAGCGCGGTCAGGTGCGATTTGCCCTGCTGGGTGACAGCAAGGCGGCGGCCCTGTATCCGGGGCTTGTTAGAACCTCCCATGCGGGTGCGCGCTGGATGTTTATTGGCGGGAACGGTCCGCATGGCGCCCCGGTGCCCTTGTTATCGGATGATCCTGCTTGGGCCAGCTTTCAGCCCTTGATCAAGGTGGCGGCAAAGACGATTCAAGAAAACAAGGATATTGATCGCGTTGTCATCGTGACGGCCATCAGAGCCATTTTCAAGATCGATGACGGCGTGGCCGCGGCGAATTCCAAAACCTATGATTACCTGTATCTGAAAAACCTGGCACAAAGTTCCAGCTACCAGGCTACGCTGGAAGCATTTTCCGCAACCCTGTCTGGCTTTGAGAAAGCGGGGAAGAAAGTCACGATTGTGGTTGATAACCCGGCACTTCCCGCGCCGGAGGACTGCATCAGCAGAACGACATCGTTGGGCTTCATCAATCGCTTGCTCAGCAACAAGCCCAATGCCGATTGTTTCGTCCCGCTGCAAGACTTTAATGCCCAGATAGCCTTATACAGAAAGCTGCTCGATGCGCTCAGCCGGCGCTATCCCAAAACAGTCGATATCTTTGATCCCACCGATATCTATTGCGATAGCAGTTCTGGAATTTGCGGTCCGGCCCGTGCCGGGCGCCCCCTGTACGCCTATACCGACCATATATCTGACTACGCCGCCGGACTGGTGGGGGCCAGGTTAAACCAGTATTTGTTGCAGCAGTAATCCGTCCCGCGCGTTGGCAATGGTGGGGCGCTGCTTTCAACCGTGGACGTATCTTTCGTGGGCCAGAAGCATTGGGCGACAGGTGGCTGAATGGCGCTAATGCGCTGGGCCTTGGAACTGTTGCAAGCGGTTAAGCGCATCAAAAGAACGGGCGATGGAACGTTGCAGATTGCCAGATACATCCCTGGTTTGCTCGGCGATACGGTTGCCCATATTGTCCAGCGTATAGGTCACTCGGTTTCCCTTGCCATCGGTAGCGCCGATGAGGCGGTGCGCGGCGTCGTAGCTGAAGTTGATTATGGTTCCGTCAGGCGCATGGATTTTTGTGAGCTGGCCTACCTTGTCGTAGCTATAGCGTGTAGTGCGCGACGGCATGCCAGGGGGTGTGACCAGCACCGTAGCGATCCAGTTGCGCGGGGTGTAGCTGCGCTGCGTAACCACGCCTTTAGGGTCGGTGGTTTGCAGAATCTGCCCGGTGGGGCTGTACCAATCAAAGGTGCTGACGTTGCCGGCGGGGTCTGTAATCGACTTCAGATCGCCCACCCAATAAGCAGGTTGATCCGAAGCGGTAGCAGTTTGCGAAGCTTCCGTGTAATACGCATAGGTACTGGTATTTCCGTTGGCGTCGGTGTCAGTTAACAGGCGACCCTCTGCATCGTAGGTGTAGCTATTGATGGCATCGGGTACGGTCGTATCCACTGCCCCAGAACTTGCCAACGCCCGCACGATGGTTTTACACACCTTGGGTGGAACCTGTCCATTGGGCAAGGCGGGCATGGCGCTGCAGTCGGCGGGCGCATTTCCATTAAGCGGGTCAGGCTGCCCCTGGAATACGGTGATCAACTGCGACGTTGCGCCAACTACCTGCGTAGGCAAACGCCAGTTCGGATGGTAGGTGGTGGTGAACTTGCGCGCACCCGGTGGAGTGGCCGCATTGGCCGCCAGCAGCGGGTCGCAGTTGGTGTTGGCGGGCAGCCCCTCGACACGAACTATTTCTTGGCTTTTGTTGTCATACGCATAGCAACTTCGCGTGCCATTGAAATCGTCGCGGCTCAGGATGTTGCCATGATCGTCATACGCGACCGCAGACGTACTAGCCATGCAACCCGAGCCGCCAGGCTGGGAAATGCCGGTGCTCATCAGTGCGCCTTTGCGCGCCGTGAAGTGGTAGGTGCGCTGCGTACCCAAGGGATCAGTCACTATTGTTTTATCAACTCCGTAGGCCAGTTGGAATCCGGGTACGTTTCCGCTTTGCCCCAGGATGGCGCGGCCTTGTGAGTCGTAAGCAAAAGTGGCAAACCGGGTGTTGTTTTCGTCCACGATTCCGGTCAACGCATTGGGTTGTGAGCTTCCACCTGTAAATTTGGTTTCGCCGTATAAATAGCTTCTTGATGCCATGTCGGGATATTGCACCGAACTCAATCTATTGTTCTCGTCGTAGCGGTAAGTGTAAATGCCACCGCTTGAATCAGTCATGCTGGCAAGGCGCTTGTTCGCATCATAGGCAAAGCGCAACCATCGACCTGTATGGTCCCGCACTTGCAGTAGATTGCCATGGGACGCAGCGTAGCTGAGTGTCAGATGCGTCCCGGAACTGGAATCCACAGACACCAAATTTCCGTGTACATCGTATTTCTCGAAATCGCCCGTATCAGTGGCATACAACCAATAGGCGCCATGGTTTAATTTTTGTAAGAGGCCGTCGGAATGGGGTGCCTGATAGCTGCCATTGACATTGGAAAATAGGTACACCTTGCCGTCACCACGAACCACTTGCACCACGTCGCCAGAAAGCCAGTTGACTTGTTTCTGGAAATTGTGCCGCCAACCCACGCCCAACACGCTGGCACTGCTGGTGTCGCTGTTGTATGCGCGAACAAAATCGAGCGCCGAGTTTGCAGTGGGATTTGCATCGTATTCAATCTGGTATTTGTTTCCGGACAAGGGATTGATAGGATCTGCAACGTTGGGGCACGAAGCACCGTCATTCACCTGGTTTTTGGTGGCCACACACTGGCCAAAAAATACCGAGTCAATGGTGTAATCTTTCACTTGCCCCGCAGGACAAGGACGTCCACATTGCCCGGTAACATCATCCGCCGTGCTTCCTGCGGGACATTCCGGCGCAGCAACACAATTCCCCTGTGTAGAGACATGGCCACCCCATGGACATCCTACGGCTCTTGCAAGGGGAAGCACCCAAGGGCCGCCATAGTAAATGGCATTGCAAGCGCCAGAGTATGCGTTTTTAACCGTTGCACCCAGCCATACAAAACTGTTTTGCGAGGCACGCGGCTCTGCAGCAGGGGGTGTGCAGTAGGTGTTCGCACAAGCCGCAGCACACGCTGCTTGCGCGCTGGCATAGGATTCATTTCCAGGGGCCCCGGACTTCCACAAGCCGATGGCTTGTACAGGATATTCGCGGGCATGGGCCGCACTCTGGGCAAGCCCGAATAACTGGACGCCAATAATCACGACTACCGCGCTGCGAACGGCGGCATGAATTCTGTGGGCGCCCAAAAGCCAGGCAATACCAGATTTGTTGCAGTTACAAAATACGCTGAACCGGGAGCGTGCGGATAACCATGGATAGAAAATATGCATAACAACGATGTGGCGGCATGGAAATTATTGGTGGTTAGGAATTTTTCTGAAGCATGGCATCCAGCAAAACACTGGCCGCAAGTTTGCCAAAATCACGATAGTCGTGACAACTGCCAAAATTGATAGTTGACTGCGGGGGCGTAAATTGTGTGTCCACAGAGTATGGATGCCGCCCGCCTCAGAGTGCCTAACAAATCCCGGCTGGCTAGCCCAGAAATTTCATTGCCAACGTACTGAGACGCGAAAGGAGCACCACCTGGCACTAGTCTGGGCGGCAGAAGGTGCGCCGGCTGGAAAGCGACCGCGGCGGTCCATTTTTCACCGTCTTCTTGTCCAATTGCTGCAGTAGCGCATCCAACATGCGCCGCTGCAGCGCCAACCCAGAACTGCCCCTAAGGATCAGTTCGCGTGAAGGGATTGCCTTCAACACCGCCGTACATAGTTGCCCCAGATGCGGTTTCACCGTTCTAGTAGGCGTTTTCGCTAGACACCGCACGGGTTTGCTCGAAATGGAGAAAGACGAGCCTCCCCGAGATGCCGATTTTTTTGATGCTACTTTTCTGGCAAATTGCTATGAATGCCTATGCATCTTTGAATAGGTTATTGTGCCAATACCCTTGTGCATCGTTTAGCCAAGCAAACTTTCTCATTGCGGCGATAGGGCGTAGCGGCGCTAGAGGGATGTTGTAGCGCGAAAGAAGAGCAAGCAACTCTCGCATGCTGTCCTTGTTTAGTGAACCTATTTCAATGTTCAGCAGCAAGTCTCGACCGACACCCTGCACTCCCTGTATGGCTGAAATTTCAATAAATCCTTGAAAGAGCCGACGCTCATCACCTCTCGAGTAGAAGCTACTTAATGCGATTTTGACTATCATGTACTCGGTCTCCTATATGCTTAACGGCGGCGACCACCTGGATACTGCACATCGCAGTGCGGTCCACCATGGGCGTCTCCGGTCGAACCAGAGTAAGGGCCTGTTGGGACCCAAACTCCTCCATTTGCAGCGCCGCGACAGAATGCCCGTTGTCGCTGTAGTTGTAGTTGTAGTTGTAGTTGTAGTTGTAGTTGTAGTTGTAGTTGACGAAGCCGGTAATGCGCCCGGCCGCGCCATAGACCAGCGTGCGTTGCGCACCTGCTGCACTACCCGTCCCTTTGGTGTTACCAAGGCTGTAGCCCAGCATTTGGCCATAGCCGTCATTTGCGCCCACCGCAGGGCGTGCAGCCTTTGGAGTTCCGTCAGTCAATGAAGCCAAGGCGCATGGCCACCGCTATCGCCTGTGGACGGTTAACGGTTTCTAGTTTCTTCATGGAATTCTTTAAATGAAACACCACGGTGGACTCGGAAATTTCCATGATTTTTCCAATCTCCCAGGATGTCTTTCCATTCGCAACCCATTGAAGGCAATCTTTCTCCGGCCTTGAAAGTCGCGGGTGTAGGCGCGAATTCGGCACCCAGTCGGAGGTGTAGGGCAGAGCTCTGCCGGCGTCTGATCTACATCGTGCTTGCTGCGCTATGCGAGGGTTATGCATAAGGAAACTCCAAAAATGGATTGTTGCAGGATTGGGGTATTCGGCACACCTGTGCCTTCACGCGGCCACAAGAAATACTTCGCGCCTGTGCTTCTAATACGACGTTGATATTGGAGGTATGCACGCTTGCGTCATGCGTAACTTTGGGGGACTGGCGGCGCGATTCAGCTGCCGATTGCGCCTGAAGAGAAGTTTAGTAATTCGTATGCGTGTGTATCAGGAGTGGTGTTCAAAATAGACTTTGCGCATCCGCTTCGTTCACGCTAGCAGTGCGTTGCTGTAGCGAGTTTGGATGTGTTTCGGTGTGGCGCCGCGGGCTCTACCAAGCTTCCCAGTGGTTCCATTGCAACAGAGGCGGCGACGACGGGGGGCAAATCAATGCAGCAATACATTTGGCTTGCATGCGTAGACGTAGATTCCGGTAACAGACTGACGTGCCAGCGGATGAGTAACGCTTTTGTGGTGGCGATCCAACTAGGTGCGCTGTGCAAGTGCACAAAAGGCTTCGGAACGCTCCGTATGCGTCGCTTGCCAGTTAAGCGCTCACGCATTGGCGGCAACATGCCGATTGCGCACCGCAGCGCACTGCGTTAGTACGGATTCGGTTGGCCGTGCTTCCCAAGTCTTTGCGCATCAGCACCACGACGCCTTCTGCGGAGCCTGCCACCGAATAGCGGCAACTGCACTTGGTTCAAAAAATTCGGACTTCCGAGCAGGTAGTTGCCAAGCTGTCATCGCGATTAAATGCGCCCGCGTCATCATGGCCGGTGCGGCATCCCGTCGCAATCCACGAAAGGCCATTCATCATGAACGCAGATACCAGCCACGTTGCAGCAGAAACCGGCGAAGAGGAATTTGAAGCGATCGCGGACTATCACCGCATGGCAGCGGAGCACTTCCAGGCCGCGGCAAATCACCACCAGGCGGCTGCCAGCGCGGACGAAGATGGCGATGATGCCGCTTATTCGCGCCACGCGTTGCTGGCCTACCGGCACCAGCTCAATGGCGTCCAGTACGCTGAAATTGCGCTGATAGAGAGCGATTCGCTTGAGGACGAATTTGCAGTTGCGGAGGAAGGCGATCCAGAATTCGAAGCGGAGTGAGGTGAGCCAGCGGGGCTGGATTACCTACCAGACCTTTGAACGCGGGTGCGCCATGTTGGTTTTGCAGCGGGTTTATTTTCTGATCTTCTTCTTGTTGTATTCCATGCAAAAAGAGATCAATGAACCCGCTGTCTTCAGACCGAATTTTCGCTTGATATTTCCCTTGTAGATCTCGACGGTGCGATCAACGATCGGCTTTTCCGGATCCAAAATCGCAAGTTCGCGGGCAATTAGTTTGGCAGTCATACCAGCGGCTATCAGAGGGATGATCTGGGTTTCACGGTCTGACAGGCGGGGTTCCCGTTCGCGCTTTTCCTGCGCTTCGCGCAATCTGCTGGGAAAGTGCGTAAAGCCACTGGAGACTGCGTCAATCGCTTTTGCGATTTCAGATGCAGTGGCCTCCTTGCTCAAGAAGGCATGCGCGCCTGCGTCGTGGGCAAACAGCATGGACTCGTCTTCCAGGCTTCCCGTGATCATTACAATTTTGATCTGCGGGTAGTCAGTTCTCAGCGCCTGAATCAGATCCAAGCCACCCGTAGGATCGCAGTGCCCAAAATGCAGGTCCGTCACAACGACGTCGGGACACGTGGTCGGCACTTTCAGCAAGGCCTCACTAACGTTTGCGGCTTCTGCAACTACTTCAAATTGATCCTCGTACGCCTTCAGAATCGATATGAATCCGTGGCGCAGCGATGGGTGGTCATCAACTACCATTAACTTAATCGGTGCGGACATATACGGATCCCTCGGTTTTTTGCTTCAGGCCCGGCGACAAGTAGGTTTCGCCACGCATGACCCGGTCGATAGCCTGGAGTACCTGTGCCGCGGGCTCTTGCTTTAGCACGTAGGCATGGGCGCCCGCATCAATGGCCGCGCGGACGTATTCCGGATCATCAAAAAGAGTCAGAAATATGACTTTTGTGTTGGGCTGCGTTCTGCGTATTTCCCGTGCCGCCTCGGGGCCGGTAGAGCCCTGAATTCGCATGCCAATGAATACCACATCCGGTTGTAGCACAGACACCATGCTGAGTGCTTCGTGGTAGTCGCTTGTTTCACCGACAACGCTCAAGCTTGGAAATGCGTCTAGTAGCAGACGCGAGCTCGCGCGCGATATGGCGTGAATGTCCACAAGTAAAAGTCGAATCGTCCCAGCGACCTTGGGTAGTACAGCTTCAGTAGGTGTCATGGCATCAATCAAGTTTTAGAGATTCAGAAGGCAGATACGCTTTCAGAATGGTCATGCCGGGATGAGATTGGATCGCAAATTCTCCACCCAGCATTTCAATACGCTCTTGCATGCTCCTCAGTCCAATGCCATGGTTGTTCTGCATGGCATGTGGCACATCAAACCCAATTCCATCGTCGCCAACGTGCAATTGAATTCCGTCGACGTAGCGCAGGCTGACTGTTACTGCGTTGGCCTTGGCATGGCTTTCGATGTTGCTTAAGGCCTGTTGTACGAATCGGTAAACTGCCCAAGCCACCTCGCGCTTTATCTTTGGAATCGGCTCAATTTCCAGTCGTGCGGGAACTTGAGTTCGGCTACTGAACTCGCGACACAGTTGCACAATGGCGGTACCGAGTCCACCGTCATCCAGAATAGTGGGATAGAGGTTGTGCGCTATTCTTCTTACATCAATCATCACGGCAATCATCTGCGCTATGGACGATTTCAATGACTCAGATGCCGAAACTGACTTGCCACGGTCCAGATAGACATCAGCGGACTCCATGGTGAATTTCACGGACGCAAGGGACTGGCTTACTCCATCGTGCAGTTCTCTTGCAACGCGCGTACGTTCAATTTCCTGTGACCGAATAACTTCATGTGCCAGATTCCTGACTTTTTTGTCTGCCTTGCGTTGCTCATGCAGGTTGAGCAAAAAGACGCCACAAAAAACCATGAAGATTGCGGCCACTGAAACCAGGGAAATTTGCTGACGCGTGGCCTGAATTGCGTTCAATATGGATTCGCGAAGGCGTCCCTCGGTTTCCTGCTGCGCATCCAGATACAGGCCACTACCTATCATCCAGTTCCACTCCGGAATGGTGACGGCATAGCCAATTTTCTTTTCATTTTTTCCGGTGGATGGCCGGTGCCACATGAATTCGACAAAGCCCCCACCCGTTTTCGCTGCCTGGGTTAGACGTTGGATAATCATGACCCCATTGGGATCCTTCAAATCCATGTAATTCTTGGTTTCCATCACTGGCAAGCGCGGGTGCATGACACCGTTGCCTGTCATGTCATAGACAAAAAAATAATTGTCGGCACCAAAGTCCATGCTGCGCAACATTTCCTTTGCCTCATGCTGCGTCTTGGAAGAGTTGCCATTGCGCTTGATCAGGTCCTCCACCGCTTTGCGACCGGTTTCGACGAAGTCCTTAATCTCGTCCTTTCGGGCCTGCAACAAAATCGGTTCTACGGAAGTCAACTGAACATGGGACAAGTTTTCGAATTGGCGCTGAACGATGTAAGAGACCGAAGCAATCGCAAGAACCAATGGAACCGCTGCCAGCAAGAAGAGTCTCAAGCCGACGCTGAGTTGGAGCGGGAACCGAAATTTCGCTGGAAACAAAATAGCTGTCCTTCAAAATGAAGCCGCTCGGCTTGGATGGCCCAGCCGTCGCGCGTAAGTATCAATGGTGTACACGGTATGCCCTCACATACGCAATGACCTGGTCCAAGCTTATGCCTATCAACGTTCTAACAGTATTCAAACACGCGGCTATGCGCGGGCACTACGTGCAAGCACATAAGGGTAAACCCTGAATAGATATTTCGTGTCGCCACAGCATGTCGCTACGTAATTTCACCTAGGCATTCATGCCACTGCGTCGTTAAGCTGGCCTATTTGACGGCGCCGCGTTCCGCCGCAAATAGGCCAGCCTTCCAATTTTGAAATTCACTATGACGGATACATCGACCATGCGAATAACACCCTCGTCAAATCGCCTTAGCCAAGCGCTTCGGGAGCAGCGATTGATCGCCCCTGGTTTCGGCCGCTATTTCACAGACCATATGGTGGTCATTCCTTTTCAGGGTGGTCACTGGCAGCAGGGCGAACTGAAGGCCTATGGTCCGCTGAGTCTGGATCCTGCGACTTCAGCACTGCATTACGGGCAAGCGGTCTTCGAGGGCTTCAAGGCGTTTGTCCAGGAGGGCGGCGGTGTCAAAACCTTTCGCCCACATGCCAATGCCGAGCGTTTCAATCGCAGCGCTGCTCGACTGGCAATGCCGCCCTTGCCGGTTGACCGTTTTATCGAAGCCGCAGATGAACTTATACGGATAGACCGCTCCTGGATTCCCCAAAATAAGGGAGAAAGCCTTTATCTTCGTCCCCTCATGTTTGCGACGGATACATGCCTGGGTGTGAGGCCTTCTCAGGAGTATCTTTTCGTCCTGATTGCATCGCCGGCCGGGGCCTACTTCAGCAAAGGCGTTCAGCCTGTGACCGTGTGGGTCAGCGAAGAGTTTGTGCGCGCCGCACCTGGTGGTACCGGTGAGGCAAAGTGTGCGGGAAATTATGCTGCCAGCCTGCTGGCCCAGGCCCAGGCACAAGAGAAGGGTTGCGATCAGGTGGTCTGGCTCGACGCCGTCGATCGCGAGTTCATTGAGGAAATGGGTGGCATGAACCTGTTCTTTGTGAATCAGAAAAATGGCAAGACCATTGTTTCGACGCCCGAATTGTCAGGCACCCTTTTGCCTGGGATTACCCGCAGCAGCGTTCTTGAATTGGCGCGGGAACTTGGCTTTGACGCCGTAGAACGAAAACTGGGTCTTGCCCAATGGCGTGAGGAAATTGCCAGCGGAGAAATGACGGAGGTGTTTGCCTGCGGCACGGCTGCAGTTATTACACCGGTTGGACATGTCAAGGCCAACGGTTTTGAAATGCAGATTAACAAGGGTGCGAACGGCGTGGTGACGATGGCCCTGCGTGAGGCCCTGCTTGCTATTCAATACGGCGCTGTGGCCGATACGCATGGTTGGATGCATGGTGTTTTCTAAGTCGTCGCACCATGGTCTGTATACCCAGCCTCCTAGCTGGCGGCGGATTTCAAGCGGGTAATTTCCTGGTGCAGGCGGGCGTTGATCTGGTCGATCATCTGTAGCTGCTCGCTCAGCGCCCGCAAGCGGTCCGCCGCGCTTTTCGCGATGAACAGGGCCAGCTTGGTGGCCACCTGAGGGTTTTGTTCTGCCAGATGCTGCAGTGCACCCATTGCAAATCCGCCGGTGGTCAGCGCCGTCACCGCAGTGCAATTCGCCGAACGGGGGGCGCCGTCGATCAGTGACAGTTCGCCGATCAGGGCACCTGGGCCAAGAAGGGATATGTCAACTTTTGCGTCGTCACCAAAGGTACCGATATCCACTGAAATATCGCCTTCAAGCACCAGCAGCATATAACCGGTGTGGGCGTCTTCTCCGGCGCGGAACACCGTTGCGCCCGGCGGATAGGCCACGATACGCATGAGTGACACGATGCACGCGGCTTCGTCTGGCGTGAGCTTGAAGTGAGGACTGCAAACCTGCAAAAACTCCACGGCCTTGGCCGCCAATTCCGGGATCGCCGAAAGCGGACGTGCCTGAAACGCGGAGCGGGTTGTTGCGTTAGTTACGGGAGTGCTCATATAGGGCATCTTAGCGTACGGTAGGGAGACGTAATCGGCTTCACAAGCCAACGCCCCGAAACCGGCCGGCCCGACAAGTCCGGCCGACTATTTTCAGCCGCGGACTGAACCTGGCGACGGCCGGCGTCTATAGCTTACGGCGCCAAACACTGCTTGCCGCGCAATGGACAGCTACCGAAGCAGCGCTGAAATCGGCAATTGTCTTGCCGGTCAATAGGTATCCTGCGTCTGAGCAATGGGTATCTCAGGTTGGTATATGTCGACTGCCTCTATCCGGCGTCGAGATCTGATCGTCAATGCGACAAATAAGCTGCATTCCATCACCCCCAAGACCGGGTGAGTAGCTTGCACGGGTTGGCACAGCACCGGTTTCCAAACTCATATTCCCCTAAAGGAGCGAATCGCTACCAATCTGGCGCTATCCAGATAATGGTCGGCGCTTAAATCTGCGTTGAGCGTGCTATTCAAATTGGTGCTTGACCAGTACGGCGATGTGGGTCTTCCGCCATCACCAGAACGAATGTCCATAGGCCGGTAATAAAGGGAAACTCGGCTCAATGTCTTGCCCTTTTGTGCTGGAATGTTAATGGCCCAGTACATAAAGCTGGCATCGGCATCCAAGGGATCCGGACGCCGGCGCAACCCCTTGATGAGCACATGGCGATACGAGCCATCGGAGAAATCCGCGCGAGCCACCAGATCCGCACCCGACCAAAAACCATCCGCTGAACCAAAGGTCTTCAGCTCTGCGAAGTCTGTCGCATTGGTAGGATCCCATAAGCGTTTGAGGTTGCCCACATATTTCAGTGGCGGCTGGATTGTCGTGGCCGTGCTGGTGGTAAGGCTGAATGACCCCCAGAGGGTGTACACCGGAACGTTCCACTGCAAGGGGAAGACCTCCCCGTAGTTACGAGATTCCGTAGGACTGTAGTTGCTGGGGGTGACATGCACATAGGACTTGGCGGTCTCATTCCAAAGAAGCAGCTTTGGATCCCCGCTGGACTGCAACACCATGTTCGTGCGTCCGACCGCCATGGGCATGCTGAAAACAGGAAAGTGGTCTCCATAGTGGTCGCGTGGCGAAGCAGCGTATCCACGGTACGGTTTGCTTGACCCGACAAAATGGCGATAGGCTAAAAATGCCGAGTAGTCACTGAAATAAGCGTAATTTTCACCGTTAGACAAGCACATGTCTGAGTCGTATTGCTGCAGTGGATCCTGACGCTCCTTTCCTGCGAATGGGCCCGCTGGACATATGGGTGAAATAAACGGATTGCTGGGAATCACGGGGTCATAGGCCCACGTATTTCCGTAGCCGCCACCCAGTGGATGGTTTGAATCATTGAGAAATTGACCCGTGTATGGGTAAATCATCGCGGGGTCGTAGTTTTCGCCGGAATCCAACGAATGTCCCCAGTGCGGCATGCCGAACGCGTGCCCCTGCTCGTGAATCAATGTAAGTGCGTAGTCTTCACCCACTCCCACAGTCGTATCCCCCAGACCGCTGATCGAATCCGGAACGACGTTTACTCCGCTGTACCAATAGGAAAAATAGTCCATGCCATTGGCCAGCTGAATAGCGTGTGTCATCGAAAGCACCGCATCGAACACATCTTCACCGTCCCAAGGCGTGCAGTTTGCCAAGACCCTATCCAAGAATGAACAGTGCGGTATGTCCGTTGCAATCACGGCAGGCATCGCTTTTACAAAACCGCGCGCATCCCTGCCCTTCGCCCGAGGCCCTATAGGCAATTGGGAAATAGAAATCTGCAACGGAAATGCACTGTGCTGAATTGCCGTAGTGGGCAGGCGCGAGGCATATTCCGATCCGAAATTGACGGGCAAAGGAATGGGCGTGCTGTTCCCGAACATCAACCAGTCCATCGTCACCAAGGTTAGCACCGGGGCTGGGCCGACCTTGAGATCCTCTGCCTTGAGCTTTCTGACGGACTGTCCCGCCCGTATCGTCAATGCCAGGCCCGGGTGCATCCAGCTAGCGGGTAATGTTCCAACATAACTGGTGGACAGATGGGGCACTTCTTGAGCGGAAGCGGTAGGCAGCAATGGCGGCCCTGAAAGACAGATCCGGCCCTGGCGTGTTCCCTTGACCCAGGCTTCAACCTGAATAGCTGGAGCAGCGCCCGAACCTGTCACCTGCACGCGGATTAGCGTGGCGCGTTCAGCGCTCAGGTAGTAGAACGGGTCGCTGGTTTCCATCAAATGGGTTTGAGCAAGCTGCACCCGCTCGATGACGGCGTTTCCATTGGCGCGATCGGTGCAAGTCGCTGCATGGTCTGGCGCGGGCGCCGCATACCACTTGAAGCGAAACCCTGGCAAGGTCTCGCCGTACGTGCCTCCCCCGAGTAGCAGCCAGAGGCCAACTAAAACCGGAATGCCGGGCACCATTCGCACTGGTTTCATACTTTCTCCCCGGCAAGTACACAACTATTGGTTTCATTTTGGAGGCGTCTTTTTGGGTACCTGTCCAAAGAAAGTTTGAGGAGGATCAATTTCCGGCATTGACATGCCCCTGTGTGCGGAAAAAAAGCCATACACGGGCTTAGTGAGGATTAATTGTTTGTCGGTGCGGCAAACGCCGGCGTCACCTATCACTGCGAAAAATGTCGCTATCGCACCCGTGATGGCAGTTGCGGCGCTGGATGAACGTTTCCCCGGGTCGATGAAGCGTGCCCTGCCTGGGGGACGATTGGCGCCAACTGACAGGATCGCGCATGATTTCAGCGTTCGCGCCGCTGCAAATTTCTCAGACCTGAAACTCGTATGCAATCGTCACTTGGCGCGCGGTCGCTGCCATCGGCGGTGTGGCCAGGTGGTAGATACATGTACAAAAAACCTACAAAAAAAATGCGGATAGAGTGAAATTTCAAGAAATGATGCAAAAGACATCCGCAAAACCACGAATCAGTGAGCGTTCGGCATGTAAAAATGCTCAAGGCGCCGCTCGCAAAACTGCCTGTGGAACGTAACTTTTGAGTTTTTCAACATCATCCAAACGCTTCAACTCTCCGCCGATGTCTTGGACTGGGCTGCTCGCCAAACTGGGGAGTCCCTGAGGGAGGTTGCGCCAAGAATTTCTGTAAAGGCCGCAAACCGAATTGAAGCGGGACTTCTAACACCGGCACAAGCAGAAAAATTTGCAAAACTTGTGAACGTACCGTTCGGGTTTCTGTTTTTTAGCACCCCTCCGAAAGAGCGCCCGATTCCGATAGCCGACTTCAGAAGCGTTCAAGATGCCGAACCACTCGGAAAAGACTTTTTTGATGTTTACGATGACGTTGTTTACAAGCAGTCTTGGTATCGAGATTACCTAACCGCAACTTCTGCTGACAAACTTCCTTTCGTCGGTAAGTTCGCGGGCAAAAGTCTCAAACCCAAAGAATTTGCGAATGACATTCGTAACACACTAAATCTCAGTGAAGCGCGTTTGCGTGCTGTTGGCTCTAGCGATGAGGCATACGCTTTGTTGGCGAGCTGCTCCGAAAGTGTTGGAATTCTAGTGTTTAAAAATGGGGTCGTTGGCAATAACACGCGGCGCCCACTATCGGCATCCCAGTTCAGAGGGTTTGCAATTAGTGATCCGATAGCCCCTGCTGTGTTCGTCAATGGTGCCGATGCAAAGGCAGCTTGGCAGTTCACGCTGGCGCACGAACTTGCACATATATGGCTAGGTGACACCGGAATTTCTCAAGCGCACCCGCGTGCGAGTCAAAAGAATGAGGTGCTTTGCAACGCAGTGGCGGCAGAGTTTCTGGTCCCTATGGAGAGTTTTGAAAAACATTGGGCATTGCATGAAAGGCTTGGCACGCCAACAGCAATAGATCAGCTAAGAAAGCACTTCAAGGTCAGTGCCCTTGTAATTGCGAGACGAGCACTTGATAGAGGACTCATTACGTTTAATCAGTACAACGAAGTCTATGTTAAAGCTCGCAATTCAAAAGGCGGGGAAGGCGGCGGGGACTTTTACCGGACTCTGGGTGCTCGCAATGGGAAACGATTCTCTACCATGGTTGCAGAATTGGCCTATTCCGGTGAAATTGGGTTGCGTGAAGCCAGTCGGTTATTGAACACAACGCCGACAAATGTAATGAACTTATATGAGCGCCAAAAAACTGTATCTAATTGACACTGATGTGTTAGTGGTCTCATCTCGGATTCATTACGATCCAGGGTTCTGTAAGGCATTCTGGGATTGGATAGACGTCGGTTTCGACAGTGGAATGTTTTTTAGCATCGACAAAGTGAAAGATGAGTTATCTTCCGGCCACGAGGACGATGTGCTCAAACAGTGGAGCAAACGTACCAAGCTCAAAAATTTTTTCCTGCCGACAAAGGTAGCAACAAGCAAGTGGGCCGATATTGCAAACTGGGCGCAAACCAAAACGCCTGAATACTTGCCTGCTGCCAAAGCAAAATTCTTGAATGTGAAATCTGCCGATGCATGGCTAGTTGCTTATTCAGCGCATCATTCAAACTTTGAAATTGTTACGAACGAACGGGCAGAGCCAAACTCTCGAAAAGACATCAAGCTACCCGATGCAGCAAAGGCACAGGGAGTAGTTGCAATCAATCTGGCGCAGCTACTAAAAACGCATGCCTTTAACAACTTCACATTCAGACCTTAGTCATAGCCTGCGACTGTTTAGAAAGACGAGAAATCGTAGTCAATGATCAAAGGTGCATGGTCGCTGAACCGCTGCTCTTTGTAAATCTCCGCCTTTCGGGCCAATGCGGCAAGCGCTGGGGTAGCAATTTGATAGTCCAGACGCCACCCCACGTTCTTGGCATAGGCCTGGCCGCGGTTGCTCCACCAGGTGTAGCAGGCCTCGGTGGCCTCGGGTTCGAGTTGGCGATAGACGTCAACCAGACCGCCGTCGCTCAGCAATTTGCCCATCCAGGCGCGCTCTTCCGGCAAAAAGCCGGAGTTTTTCCGGTTGCCTTTGAAGTTTTTCAGGTCGATTTCCTGGTGCGCAATATTCACGTCGCCACAGAGTACGAACTCACGCTCGGCGCGCAACTGTTGCAGGTGCGGGTAAAACGAATCCAGAAAGCGGTACTTGGCTTCCTGGCGCTCCGGGCCGGATGAGCCGCTGGGAAAGTAGGCGCTAATCACCGAAAACTTGCGCTGCGGCGTGTCGAAACGCAATTCAACACAGCGGCCCTCGGCGTCGAATTCGGCGTTCTGGTAGCCGATACGCACATCGCTGGGCTGCAGCTGGGTGTAGATACCGACGCCGGAATAGCCTTTCTTTTCGGCCAGCTGGAAATAGCCCTGCAGACCGGCCAGTGACTCGAATTTCCCGGCCAAATCGGGCTGCTGGGCTTTCACCTCTTGTACGCAAATACAATCGGGTTTGTGCTGCTCCAGCCAGTCGTGCAGGCCTTTGCTGGTCGCAGATCGGATGCCATTGAGGTTGAGGGTGGTTAATTTAAACAAGGAATATCCCCATGTCGAATCAGGACCCGTTGGCCCAGGAGTTTGTGGCATTTGCGGTGGAATGCGGGGTGCTGCGCTTTGGTGAGTTCAAGACCAAGGCGGGTCGCATGAGCCCGTATTTTTTCAACGCTGGCTTGTTTGACGATGGCGCCAGCCTGCTGCGTCTGGCCGGATTCTATGCGCAGCGCGTGCTCGATAGCGGCATCGAGTTCGACATGGTGTTCGGGCCTGCCTACAAAGGCATTCCGCTGGGCGCAGCGCTGGTGATCGAGCTGGCGCGGCGCGGTCGCAATGTGCCGTTTGCCTATAACCGCAAAGAAGCCAAAGACCATGGCGAGGGTGGCACGCTGGTGGGCGCACCGCTGCAGGGCCGGGTGCTGATTGTCGACGACGTGATGTCCGCAGGCACGGCGGCGCGTGAATCGATTGCCCTGATTGAGGCGGCTGGCGCACGCCCGCACGCTGTCTGCATTGCGCTGGACCGGCAGGAAAAGGCGACCCAGGATGGCCAGGACGTGCCCTACAGCGCGGTACAGTATGTGCGCGAAACCCTGGGCTTGCAGGTCTGCGCGATTGCTAAGCTGGCCGATTTGATGCAGTATCTGGCGCTTGGCGGGCACGCTGCGTCTGCACAGGACCATGCCCGCGTGCTGGCCTATCGCCAGCGTTACGGGGTGGAAGAAGGAACTACAAATACATGAATTACCGGCCGGGGTGGGTATTAATTTTTATGCTCTGCGCCACGGCTATGGCCGGGGTCGCCGCTGCGCAGGCCGGCTCGGAGCCGACGGCTTCGGTGTATGCCTGTACCGATTCCCAGGGCCGCAAGCTGACTTCAGACCGCCCGATTCCGGAATGTGTAGACCGCGAGCAAAAAATACTCAACCCCAGCGGCACCGTGAAGCAGACGCTGGGTCCGGTGCTGACGGCCCAGGAGCGTGCCAAGCAGGAGGCCAAGGCCAAGCAAGAGCAGGAAGAGCGCAACCGCCAGCTGGAAGAAAAGCGCCGCGACAAACTGCTGCTGATACGCTTCCCGAACCGCGCCGCGCATGACGCCGAGCGCGCCGATGCCATGGCCCAGATCACGGTTGTTACCAAGGCCGCCGCAGGGCGCCTGGTGGAACTCGGCAAGCAGCGCAAAAAGCTGGAAGACGAGATGGAGTTTTACAAAAAAGACCCGAGCAAGGCACCGATCTATTTGCAGCGCCAGGTCGAGGACAACACTCAGAGCACCGCCGTGCAGAAGCGCTTTCTGGCCGATCAGGAAGAAGAAGTGCGCCGGGTCAACCGGCGCTTTGACGACGAGCTCGAGCGCCTGCGGCCGCTTTGGGCCGCCGCCGGCATCAATCCGTAACAGGCGGCCCAAAGCGTCGCCGGGCTCCAGGGTTCAGGCGCCCAGCTGGGCCCGCAGCAGTTCATTCACTTGCTGTGGGTTGGCCCGGCCCTTGCTGGCTTTCATGATCTGACCTACCAGTGCGTTAAAGGCCTTTTCCTTGCCGGCGCGGAACTCTTCCACATTTTTGGCGTTGGCAGCGATCACCTCCGCCACAATTTTTTCCAGTGCCGCACTGTCGTTCATCTGCCCCAGGTCTTTTTCTCCGACCAGGCGTTCCACCTCGGCGCAGGCTTGCGCAAAGTCTGCCGGACCGGTGCCTGTGGCGTTCCAGAGTTCCTTGAACAAGGTTTTTGCGCCGGAGCCATTGACCAGGCCCTTGCCCAGCGCGGCAATGATGGCCGCGAGTTGCAGCGGGCTGACGCGCGACTGCGCGATGTCGAGCTCGGCGGCATTGAGCGCCGCGCTGAGCTCACCCAGAATCCAGTTGGCGCAAAGTTTGGGTTGCGCGCAGGCCAGGGTACTGGCTTCAAAATAGCGGGCCAGCGCCTGCGATTGCGTCAGCAGTGCGGCGTCGTAATCGCTCAGACCGTATTCGCTGGAAAAGCGCGCTGCCATGGCGCGCGGTAATTCGGCCATGCGGGCGCGCACTTCGTCGATCCAGCTTGGTGCGATGCACAGCGGTGGCAGGTCCGGGTCCGGGAAATAGCGGTAGTCGGCGGCGTCTTCCTTGCTGCGCATGGCGCGGGTTTCGCCGGTGTCCGGGTTGAACAGCACGGTGGCTTGCTCGATGGCGTGGCCGTCTTCAATTTGTTCGATCTGCCAGCGCACTTCATAGTCGATCGCCTGCTGCATGAACTTGAAGCTGTTCAGATTCTTGATTTCGCGCCGGGTACCGAGTGGCGCCCCGGGTTTGCGCACCGAGACGTTGGCGTCGCAGCGGAACGAGCCTTCCTGCATATTGCCGTCGCAAATGCAGATCCAGGTAACGATCTTGTGCAGTTCCTTGGCATAGGCCACGGCTTCGGCGCTGGAGCGCATGTCCGGTTCGGTGACGATTTCCAGCAGCGGGGTGCCGGCGCGGTTCAGGTCGATGCCGCTTTGGCCGATGAAGTCTTCGTGCAGCGATTTGCCGGCGTCTTCTTCCAGGTGGGCGCGCACCAGGCGCACCGATTTTTTTTCTTCTCCGAGGAAGAATTCGACGGCGCCGCCCTGCACCACCGGGATTTCAAACTGGCTGATCTGGTAGCCCTTGGGCAGGTCCGGATAAAAGTAATTTTTGCGCGCAAAAATGCTGCGTTCGGCGATGTGCGCACCAATCGCCAGACCGAACTGGATGGCGCGTTCAACCGCGCCCTTGTTCATCACCGGCAGCGTGCCCGGCAGGGCCAGATCGACTGCGCAGGCCTGGGTGTTCGGCTCGGCGCCAAAGGCGGTGGCGGCGCGCGAAAAAATTTTCGACTGGGTCGACAGCTGGGCGTGGGTTTCGAAACCGATGACGACTTCGTAGCCGCCCACCAGAAGGGATTTTTGGATGTCGCTTGCCATGTTCAGATTCCTGCGGGCTTGGCGCGGTGAAAGTCGGTGGTTTGCTGGAAGCGGTGTGCCAGATTGAGCAGGCGCGCTTCCTGGAAGTAATTGCCAATCAGCTGCATGCCAATCGGCATGCCGCGGTCGGCGCTGGCGCTGGCAAAGCCCACCGGCAAGCTCATGCCGGGCAGGCCGGCCAGCGAGCCGGGCAGGGTAAAGATGTCGGCCAGGTAGTTGGCCACCGGGTCGTCCGACATAGCGCCGAGTTTCCAGGCCACGGTGGGGGCGACCGGGCCGGCGATGACGTCGCATTCCTTGAAGGCGTTCTGGAAGTCGTCGGCGATCATGCGGCGAATTTTTTGCGCCTGCAGGTAGTAGGCGTCGTAGTAGCCGTGCGACAGCACATAGGTGCCGATCATGATGCGGCGCTGCACTTCGTCGCCAAAGCCTTCGGAGCGGGTCTTCTGGTACATATCGGCCAGGTCACCGTACTGGGCCGCGCGGTGGCCGAACTTGACGCCGTCGAAGCGGCTCAGGTTGCTCGAGGCCTCGGCCGGCGCAATGATGTAGTACACCGGAATCGACAACTCGGTGCGTGGCAGCGAAATGGGCACCAGGCGGGCGCCGAGTTTTTCGTATTCGGCCAGTGCGCTGTCGATGTGCGTGCGCACGTCGTCGGCCAAGCCTTCGCCAAAAAATTCTTTCGGCACGCCGATGCGCAGCCCTTCAATCGAGTCGTTCAGCTGGCGGCTGTAATCTTCGGCCGGCAGATCGATGGAGGTGGCGTCGCGGTCCAGGTCGGGGCCGCACAGGGCGCTCAGCAGCAGCGCGCAGTCCTGCGCACTGCGCGCCATGGGGCCGGCCTGGTCCAGGCTGGAGGCAAAGGCCACCATGCCGTAGCGCGAAGCCCGGCCGTAGGTCGGCTTGATGCCGGTGATGCCGCAAAACGCAGCGGGTTGGCGAATCGAGCCGCCGGTGTCGGTGCCGGTGGCGGCCGGTGTCAGGCGTGCCGCTACCGCCACGGCGCTGCCGCCCGAGGAGCCGCCCGGCACACGTTGTGTATCCCAGGGATTGCGCACTGGCTGCGCAGCGTCGAAGCCGACCGGAGCGATGGCCGAGTTTTCGTTGCTCGAACCCATGGCAAATTCATCGCAATTGAGCTTGCCCAGCGTGACCATGCCGCTGCTGGCCAGTTTCGCCACTACGGTGGCGTCAAACGGCGAGCGGTAGTCCTTGAGCATGCGCGAACCGGCCGTGGTAGCGAAGTCGCGGGTGACAAAAATGTCCTTGTGCGCAATCGGCAGGCCTTCGAGTGCGCCGCCGTTTCCCTGGGCCAGCCGGGCGTCGGCCGCGGCGGCTTGCGCCAGCGTTACTTCCGGGCGCACGTCAACAAAGGCGCCGAGCGCCGTGTGCTCCTGCATGCGCTGCAGAAAGTGCTGCGCCACTTCGGTGGCGGAAACCTGTTTGCTGGCCAGTGCGCCGCTGAGCGCGTGCAGGCTCAGGTCGTGCAGGGCCTGTTGGGACAGAGAGGAGGGAGTCGTCATGGTGGCGCGGCCTTATTCGATAACCTTGGGAACCAGGAACAGGCCGCGCTCCACGGCGGGCGCACTGCGCTGATTGGCTTCGCGCTGGTTGCTCTCACTGACGATGTCTTCGCGCAGGCGCAGCGCAATATCGCCAATCGCCTCGACCGGATGCGCCAGTGGCGTGATGCCACTGGTGTCGACCGCGCGCATTTGCTCGACGATGTCGAAAAAACTGTTCATTTGGCCCAGCAGGCGCTCGCTTTGCGGCGCGTCCAGGGACAGGCGCGCCAGCTTGGCGATCCGCGCAATGTCGTTACTTGTCAGTGACATGGATGAAATTGAAGTGAAAACAATCGGATTCGCACTTTCATCGGCTTGGTAAAGCCGGTCAGTGAAAGGGCGATCGGTTATTATCCTGCCTTTGGCCTGCTCGCAGACACTTCGCGCTTGGCGGGCCCGAATTCACGGTTTTTTATCATGCGTTAGAGCGATGGGTGGTCGAAGACCAACCCGTGCCTCGAGAGGAATTTGAGATGTTTGGATCTTTCCGCCGGTATTTTTCTACCGACCTGGCGATTGACCTGGGTACTGCCAACACCCTGATTTTCGTTCGCGACAAAGGCATTGTGCTGGACGAGCCCTCGGTGGTGGCCATTCGCCACGAAGGTGGCCCCCAGGGCAAGAAAACCATCCAGGCGGTGGGCCGCGAAGCCAAGGCCATGCTGGGCAAGGTGCCGGGCAATATTGAAGCGATTCGGCCCATGAAAGACGGCGTGATTGCCGATTTCACCGTGACCGAGCAGATGCTCAAGCAGTTCATCAAAATGGTGCATCCGCGGGGCGTGCTCAAGCCCAGCCCGCGCATCATCATCTGCGTGCCCTGCGGCTCCACCCAGGTCGAACGCCGTGCCATTCGCGAAAGCGCCCTGGGCGCCGGTGCCAGCGACGTGTACCTGATTGAAGAACCCATGGCGGCGGCCATCGGTGCCGGCCTGCCGGTGTCCGAAGCCAGCGGCTCCATGGTGGTTGACATCGGCGGCGGCACCACCGAAGTCGGCGTGATTTCCCTGGGCGGCATGGTGTACAAGGGCAGTGTGCGCGTCGGCGGCGATAAATTCGACGAGGCCATCATCAATTACATCCGCCGCAACTACGGCATGCTGATTGGCGAGCCTACTGCCGAGGCCATCAAGAAGCAGATCGGTTCGGCCTTCCCTGGCTCCGAAGTCAAGGAAATGGAAGTCCGCGGTCGCAATTTGTCCGAAGGCGTGCCGCGCAGCTTCACCATTTCGTCCAACGAAATTCTGGAAGCCCTGACCGATCCGCTGAACAACATTGTTTCCGCCGTGAAAAACGCGTTGGAGCAAACCCCGCCCGAACTCGGTGCCGACATTGCCGACCGCGGCATGATGCTCACCGGTGGCGGCGCCCTGCTGCGCGATCTGGACCGCCTGCTGGCCGAAGAAACTGGCCTGCCGGTACTGGTTGCCGAAGACCCGCTGACCTGCGTGGTGCGCGGTTGCGGTATTGCGCTGGAGCAGATGGAACGCCTGGGTTCCATTTTCACCAGCGAATAATCCTTAGGTACAGCGATGCCACTGGGTACGCTGGACAGAGATCCCCCTCCCTTCTTTCGCCAGGGCCCTTCGGCGCTGTCGAAGCTGGCCGTCTGCAGTGCGCTGGCACTGTTTCTGATGGTTGCCGACGCGCGTTTTCAGGTGATTCAACCACTGCGCGTGGTGCTGGGCGTGGTGTTGTACCCGGCGCAATGGTTGGCGATGCAACCTTTGCGTCTGGCCAGCTATACCGCAGAATATTTTTCCTCCCTGAATGAGGCGCAGTCGGACAAGGAGTCCGCCTACAAGAAACTGGGCTTGCAGTCGCTCAAGGCGAGCCAGGTGGACCAGCTGACCCTGGAAAACCAGCGCTTGCGCAAATTGCTCGACTTGCGTGGGCGCCTGCAAACCAGCGGCATCGCGGCGCAGGTCATTTATGACGCCGCCGATCCCTATACCCGCAAGGTAGTGATTGACAAGGGCCTGCTGAACCACATCGCCCTGGGTTCGCCAGTGCTGGATGAAGCAGGGGTGCTCGGTCAGGTCACGCGCATCTATCCACTGGTCAGCGAAGTCACCCTGGTGACGGACCGTGACCATGCCATGCCGGTGCTCAATACCCGCACCGGCGCACGCGGCGTCGCGTTTGGCGACACTTCCATGCACGCCGATGCCATCGAGCTGCGCTACATGGCCGCCAATGCCGACGTTGTGGTGGGTGACCTGCTGACCACCAGCGGTGTGGATGGGGTCTACCCCCCAGGCCTGCCGGTGGCGCGTGTGGAAAAGGTGGACCGCCATGTGGACGCCGTGTTTGCCCGCATTTATTGCGTGCCGCTGGCGCTGGTGTCGGCGTCCAGCCATGTGCTGGTGCTCGAACCTCTGACCGCCAGTTTGCCGCCGCGCCCCCAGGACGCGCCGGTGGCGCCTATCAACAACAAACGCGGAGAGGGTCGCTGATGATCATGCGCCAGGGCCAGCAACTGCTGTTGCCAGCCAATCCCTTGTTCATCTGGTCGAGCATGATCGGCGGCCTGGTTTGCAACATGCTGTTGAACATGGGTGTCTGGGGCCGTGCCGGCTGGGTGCCTGATTTACTGGCGGTGGTGCTGGTGTTCTGGAGCGTGCACCAGCCGCTGCGCGTCAGCATTGGTGCTGCCTTTGTATTTGGTCTGTTGATGGATGTGCACCAGGGTGCCCTGCTTGGGCAGCATGCCATGTCGTATACGGTGCTGAGCTTTTTTGCCATCACCATCCACCGGCGCCTGCTGTGGTTTACGGTGCCATCGCAGGCGGCGCAGGTGTTTCCCCTGTTCGCTGCGGCGCACGCCGTGGAGCTGAGTTTGCGCATGCTCGCTGGCGGCGCGTTCCCGGGCTTTTCCATGCTGCTGGCGCCGGTGCTGGAAGCCGCACTGTGGCCGCTGGCCAATATTCTGTTGCTGGCGCCGCAGCGCCGGGCCCCGGATCCCGACGCGAACCGTCCCTTGTGAAAGAGCGTCTGCAGCCATGATGGAACTGCGCAATGTCCAAGCCGACCTGGCGCGTTTTCGCGCGCGTGTTTTTGTCGTCAGCCTGGTGGTGCTGCTGTGTTTTCTGCTGTTGCTGTCGCGTCTGATCTATCTGCAGATCTGGCGCCACGAAGACTTGCGCGCGCAGGCCGAAAATAACCGCACATCGATTGTTCCTATCGTGCCAAACCGTGGCCTGATCCTGGACCGCAACGGGGTGGTGCTGGCCAACAATTATTCGGCCTATACGCTGGAAATCACGCCGAGCAAGGTGGAGTCGCTGGAGCAGACGATTGAAGACTTGTCCAAACTCATGGACATCACGCCACGTGACCGGCGCCGTTTCAAGAAGCTGATGGAGGAGTCGAAAAGTTTTGAGTCCTTGCCGATCCGCACGCGGCTGAGCGATGCCGAAGTGGCCCGTTTTGCGGCGCAGCGCTTCCGTTTTCCCGGTGTCGACATCAAGGCCCGGCTGTTTCGCAATTATCCGTATGGCGAACTGGCAAGCCACGTGATTGGCTACATCGGCCGCATCAACCAGAGCGAAAAGGACAAGATCGACGACAGCGACGACCAGGCCAACTACCGCGGCACCGAATACATTGGCAAGCTCGGTGTCGAGCAGAGTTACGAGTCCGAGCTGCACGGCGTTACCGGGGTTGAACAAATCGAAACCTCGGCCGGTGGCCGGGCGGTGCGCAAGCTGGCGACCAATCCGGCGACGCCTGGAAATACTGTGATGTTGTCGCTCGATATCAAGTTGCAAAGCCTGATCGAGACCATGTATGGTGCGCGCCGCGGCGCCCTGGTGGCGATGAATCCAAAGACCGGGGAAATCCTGGCCTTTGTCAGCAAGCCGACCTTTGATCCGAATCTGTTTGTCGAAGGCATCGACAGCGAAAGCTGGCAGGCCTTGAACGAGTCGCCGGACAAGCCGCTGCTGAACCGAGCCCTGCGCGGAACCTATCCGCCGGGCTCAACCTACAAACCCTTTATGGCACTGGCGGCGCTCGAAACCGGCACCCGCACGCCGGAGCAAAGTATTTCCGATCCCGGCTTCTTCCTGTTTGGCGGACACCGTTTCCGTGACGACAAGGAAGGCGGTCATGGGCTGGTCAATATGTACCGCTCCATCGTGCTGTCCTGTGACACCTATTACTACATGCTGGCGAATGACCTCGGGGTGGACACCATCCATGACCAGATGCAGCGCTTTGGCTTTGGCGAACTTACCGGTGTAGACATCCTGGGCGAAACCCGCGGCTTGCTGCCGTCCACCGAATGGAAGCGCCGGGCCTACAAGCGCGCCGACCAGCAACGCTGGTATGCCGGGGAAACCATTTCGCTGGGCATTGGCCAGGGCTACAACTCATTCACCATGCTGCAAATAGCGCAGGCGGTGGCAACCTTGGCCAACAACGGCGTGCGCCATCCGCCGCGCCTGGTGACCGCCACCGAAAACACCCTGACCCACGCCAAGGTGCCGGTGGAATTGCCGCCGGCTGTCGATCTGGGCATCAAGCCGGCACACCTGGATGTGGTGCACAAGGCCATGGTCGGCGTCACCCTGGAAGGCACTTCGGCACGGGCGTTTGCCGGAACCCCTTATGTCAGCGCCGGCAAGACTGGCACCGCGCAGGCGGTGGGCTTGGGCAAAGACCAGAAATACGACGCCCACAACATGGAAGAGCATTTGCGTGACCATGCGCTGTACGTCGCCTACGCACCGGCCGACGACCCCCAGATTGCGATTGCCATGGTGGTCGAAAATGCCGGTTTTGGCGCCGAGCAAGCGGCCCCGATTGCCCGCCGTGTGATGGACTACTGGTTGTTGCACCAATACCCGAACGAAGAAGACATGGCGGCAGTCAGCAAGGGCCAGGCGGCTGCGCCGATTGGCAAGCCGCTGGATGCCGCCAGCGTACCCTGGCCACGCAAGTAGCCGCGGTCAGAATACCGGCCGCCCAGCTTCCTAGGAGCGCAGAAAAGCGTCGTAGCCGGTTTTCAGTATCAGCGCGGCGACAACGCCGATAAACACCACGCGTACAAAAGCGGTTCCGTGCTTCAGTGCCAGGTGGGTGCCGCACAGGCTGCCGGCAATATTGGCCAGACCCATGGCCAGGGCAAAGTGCCACCAGATGTGGCCCTTAAAGGCAAAGATGGCCAGTGCCGCCAGATTGGTCGCGGTGTTGAGTAATTTGGCAGCGGCCGAAGCGTGCAGAAAGTCATAGCCCAGGATGCGCACCATGCAAAACACGAAAAAGCTACCCGTTCCGGGACCGAAAAATCCGTCGTAGAGCCCGATGGCGGCGCCGATGGCCACCGCCAGCAGGGTCTCCTGCAAACCCTTGAAGCGCGGCGCATGGTGGTGCCCCAGGTCCTTGCGTGCCAGGGTATAGAGCAACACCAGCAGCAGAATTGCCGGCAGCAGCTTGCGCAAGAAGGTGGGCGACACCTGGGTCACCAGCCAGGCGCCCAGCAGTGCCGCGCAAAAACCGGCCAGCGCCGCCGGACCGAGCGCGTGCCAAGGCAGGCGCACCCGCCTGCTGTATTGCACGGTGGCAATGCCGGTACCCCAGATGGCCGCTGCCTTGTTGGTGCCAAACAGGGTTGCCGGGTGGGCCTGGGGAAAGGCAGCGAACAGGGCCGGTATCAGAATCAGGCCGCCACCGCCGACGATGGAATCGATAAATCCCGCCAGCAGGGAGGCCAGAGTCATGAGCAGTAAATCCATGGGGGGATTGTCGCATCGGCAGTGCGATCGGATTTTGCTGAACAAAGCGGCGCTACCTGTGGCGCCCAAGTCTTTAATCTGCGCGCTGGTCTTTCATTGGCCGCCCCCTTAGCGGTACAGCGCCGGGGGAAAAGAAATAGCCGGTGGGCAATTTGCTTTGCACCACTCCAAGCGCCGGTCACGGGGGCTGCGCGAAAAATCTGTCTGTTGAATGTCCTCATCTCCTTTGCGGTGCGTGGTTGTGCGCGCCGTTCTCGGGGCTTGGGTCGGGCTTGCCAGTGCGCAGGACCAGCCCTTGCCTGATTTAGCGAATGCGTTGCGCCAGGAACAAGAGCGCATCGACGCACGCCGCCAACGCGAAGAACAGGGCCGTGACGTGGTGTCGTTCCTGCCAGCGCTGGATGCCCGGCGTCTGCCGTCCACCGAGGCGCCGTGTTTTCTGATCCGGCGGCTGGAGATCCGGTTGCTGCCCGATGCGCAGCTGCGCCAACACTTGCAAGCGCAAGACTACGCCTGGCTGCAGCAGGCCAGCGCCGGTCCACAGGGAGATGATGACCCGGTCGGACAATGTCTGGGCACGCAAGGCATAGCCCAGGTGATCCGGCGGGCGCAGGAAAGTCTGGTGCGGCGCGGCTATGTCACCACCCGGGTGCTGGCGCCGGAACAAGACTTGTCCCAGGGCGTGCTGGTCCTGACGCTGATTCCCGGTACCGTCAACACGGTGCGCTTCAAGGACCCGCAGACCGCCGCCGTGCGCCTGTCCAACAGCCTGCCCCTGCAGCCGGGTGCGGTGCTCAATCTGCGCGATATGGAGCAGGGCTTGGAGAACCTGCAACGGGTGCCCACCGCGCAGGCACAAATCACTGTCGAACCGGCCAGTGGCGGGTCGGCCCTGGCCGGCAATGATGTGGTGGTGGCGTACCGCCAGGAGGCGCCGGCACGGGTTTCGCTGACCCTGGACGACAGTGGCAGCAAAAGCAGTGGAAAGTTGCAGGGCAGTGCCACTGTGTCGCTGGACAACCCGTTGCAGTTGAGTGATTTGTTTTATCTCACCCGAAGCCACGATCTTGGTGGTGGGCACCCCGGACCACGCGGTACCCGCGCCTACACGGTGCATTACAGCCTGCCGCTGCATTACTGGAACGTATCCGCCACCCACAGTGGATCCAACTACCACCAGTCGGTCGCCGGAAAGAGCCAGAACTACATCTACAGCGGCACCAGCGAGACGTCTGAAATCCAGCTTGGGCGCCTGGTCTATCGCGATAGCCTGCGCAAGATGCGCATCGGTCTGAAGGCCTGGCACCGGGGCAGCAAGTACTTTATCAATGGCACCGAAGTGCGGGTGCAGCGGCGCTCGGTCGGTGGCTGGGCGTTGGCGCTGAACCACAGCGCCGCAATGGGTCAGAGCCAATGGGAAGGCGGCTTGGTCTACCAGCGCGGTACCGGCGATTTCGACGCCATAGCGGCACCGGAAGAGGCCTTCAACGAAGGCACTGCCAAGTTCGGCCTGGTGACGGCCAAGCTATTGCTCAGTGTTCCCTTGCAAGGCCATGCGCTGCGTGCCGCCTACCGCATGGCCTTGCAGGTACAGGACAACACCACGCGCCTGACCGCGCAAGACCGCATGGCCATTGGTGGCCGCTATTCGGTGCGCGGATTTGACGGTGAGTCGTCGCTCGCCGGGGAGCGTGGCTGGACCTTGCGCAATGACTGGAGTGTGTTTTTGGGTGACTCCGGTCAGGAGGCGTTTTGGGCGCTGGACGCCGGAGAAGTCGCTGGCCCGAGTGCCGAGGCGCTGCCGGGAAGTGTCTTGCGTGGTGCTGTGCTTGGTGTGCGCGGCCGCTACCAAAAGTGGCAGTACGAGTGCTTTGTCGGCACGCCCTTGCACCGGCCCAGCGGCTTCAAGACCGACGAAACCAGCGCGGGCTTTAGCCTGACGCTGAGTCTTTGAAGGCGGAAATTCGGGCAAAAAAAAGCACCGCTGTTGCGGTGCTTTTTCTGTTTCACATCGGGGTGAAACTGTTGTTGCTCTTGATGTCGCTTTGCAGCGTGTTCCTCGGCGTATTTTTCTACTCAGGTCTCGCGTCTTCGGCTGGCATATATACATACAGGCGATAACGTGAACAGGAATGACTGTAACCACTAGGTAACGCTTTTTATATCGGGATTTACCCTGCTGCGTCCTGCGCAATCCATTGCGCAGCCCGTTCCGCAATCATGAGCGTGGGGGAATTGGTGTTGCCGCTGGTGATGCAGGGCATGACGCCGGTGTCGACCACGCGCAAACCGGCCACGCCGCGCACTTTCAGGCGCGCATCCACCACGGCCATGGGATCGCTGGCCAAGCCCATTTTGGTGGTGCCGGCCGGGTGGAAGATGGTGGTGGCAATGTCGCCAGCCAGCTTGGCCAGCTCGGCATCGGACTGAAACTGGACGCCGGGTTTGTATTCTTCCGGGGCGTATTGCGCCAGCGCCGGCTGCGCCACGATGCGCCGTGTCAGGCGCAGTGAGTCGGCGGCTATTTTGCGGTCTTCGTCGGTGCTGAGGTAGTTCGGGGCAATTGCCGGGGCCACCTGGAAGTCGGGAGATTTGATGTGTACCGAGCCCCGGCTGCTCGGGTTGAGGTTGCAGACACTGGCGGTAAAAGCATTGAAGTTGTGCAGTGGCTGACCGAAGGCTTCCAGGCTCAGCGGCTGCACGTGGTATTCCAGATTCGGGTGCGGCTGGGTCGGGTCGCTGCGGGTGAAGGCGCCAAGCTGGCTTGGCGCCATGCTCATCGGGCCGCTGCGCGTCAGGGCGTATTCCAGGGCGATGCGGGCCTTGCCCCACAGGCTGTTGGCCTGGGTGTTCAGCGTGGGTGCATTTTTTACTTTGAACACGGCGCGAATCTGCAGGTGGTCCTGCAGGTTTTCGCCGACCCCCGGCAGGTCTTGTTGCACCGGAATGCCCAGCGCTTGCAGCCGGGCGCCCGGCCCGATACCACTGAGTTGCAGGATTTGCGGTGAGCCAATGCTGCCGGCCGACAGAATGACTTCGGCGCGGGCGCTGGCCTGCACCATTTCGCTACCGGTCCAGACCTGTACGCCGGTGCAGCGCAGCGGGCGCTGGCCGTCGGCGCTGGTATGGGGTTCCAGGATCAGTTTGCTGACCTGGGCCTGGGTCCAGAGTTCAAAGTTGGGACGGCCATAACAGGTGGGACGCAAAAAGGCCTTGGCGGTATTCCAGCGCCAGCCGGAGCGCTGGTTGACTTCGAAATAGCCCACGCCTTCGTTGTCGCCACGGTTGAAGTCATCGGTGGCGGGAATGCCGGCCTGGCTGGCGGCCAGGGCAAAGGCATCCAGCACGTCCCAGCGCAGGCGCTGTTTTTCCACGCGCCACTCGCCGCCGGCCTGGTTCGGCTTCGGGGACGCATCGCGGGCGCCATGGAAGGCGTTGGCGCCCTTGTAATGGTCTTCATGCAGTTTGAAATAGGGCAGGCTGTGTTCCCAGCGCCAGCTGGCGTCGCCGCTGAGTTCGGCCCAGCGGTCGTAGTCGCGGGCCTGGCCGCGCATATAAATCATGCCGTTGATGCTGCTGCAGCCGCCCAGCGTTTTGCCACGCGGATAGCGCAGGGTGCGGCCGTTCAGGCCGGCATCGGGCTCGGTGTTGTAGAGCCAGTCGGTGCGCGGATTGCCGATGCAGTAAAGGTAGCCAACCGGGATGTGGATCCAGTGGTAATCGTCGCGTGCGCCCGCTTCGATCAGCAGTACGCGTTTGGAAGCGTCGGCACTTAGGCGGTTGGCCAGCAGGCAACCGGCGGTGCCGGCACCGACGATGATGTAGTCAAAGCTTGTATCGGTCATAAGGAGAGGAAGAATAACGCCGCCACCAGGGTTGGCAAGAGGGCGCCGAGCAGCAGGCCGCCCGCGCCGATGGAGCCGTCGGAAAAGCCGTCCTTGAGCAGGGCCACGCCAGCTGGGTTGGGTGCGTTGGCAATGACCGTCAGGCCGCCGCCGGTGACGGCGCCGGTGACCAGCATGTAGCGTGCGGTGTCAGACATGCCGGCAATCAGCGAGCCAAGGTAGGTGAGGGCGGCGTTGTCGGTGATGGCGGTAAGGCCGAGGGCGCCAAAGAACAGGGTTGTCGGCGGCAGGCTGGACACCAGAGGCTGCAGCCACCATTGCTGCATGCCGCCAAGCACCACCAGACCGGCCAGAAAGAAACCGACCAGCAGGCCCTCTTTGAGGATCAGCGGGCTCTGGAACTGGGCGTAGGCCTGGGTGTAGCCCAAGAAAAACAGGAACAGTCCCAGGAACAGCACCGGGTGGTGCGCCAGTAGCACCACGCCGGCCAGGAAGACCAGATGCACCAGGCTGACCAGCAATGGCAGCGGTTTGGCCGCCGCATCGCTGGCGGCCGGCGCCTGTACCAGATGCTTGCGCAGCAGAAACACAATGCCGCTGGCATTGACCAGCACCGCCAGTGCGGCTTTCCAGCCGATCTGCGAAGCCATGAAAGCGGTGTCCCAGTTCCAGGTGCCGGCCACCATCAGCACCGGGGGCGCTGCATAGGCGGTCAGTGTGCCGCCAATGGAAATATTCACGAACAGCACGCCCAGGGCGCCGTATTTCAGGGTTTCGGGCAGCTTCTGGCGAAAGATTTGCGGTGCCAGCATCAGTGCTGCCAGGGTCATGGCTGCGGGTTCGGTGATCAGCGAGCCTAGCAGCGGCACTGCCGCCAGACCGAGCCAGACCAAGGTCAGCGGCCGCGGCAGAGGAACGCAGCGTGCCAGCGCTCCCATGGCGCGCTGGACAAACACCAGCACCGGGCGCGACGCGGCAATTACCATGACGACGAAGACAAACAGCGGCTCGGTGTATTTCAGGGATTCGGTGTAGGCGATTGCCTGCTCGGCGCCGACCAGCAAGGCCATGCTGGCGATCAGCACAAAGGCCCAGAAGCCGAATACCACTTCGACTTCACCCAGCAGGTGCAGTAGCCCGGCATGGCGTGGGTGGCGATGTGCCAGCACTTCTAGTTGCTTGGCGGCAAAGGTATGCAGCAGTGCCAGGGCGAAAATGACGGCGCCTATGGTTTCCATGGCGGTCTACCTGGGGCTGCCGCCAAGCGGCTGGGCCGGGACAACGGAGTTGGGCTTGTGGTGGGTCGGTCGCATAGGGAAATAGGCGTAATGAAGGGGGCGACCGGCGGGACGCCAATCAGCGTGCAAGTCTCGCATACGCGGTACCATCGACGCCACCCCCATATTTGTATCCCCAATCAATCTGTGGAAGACTTCCAACCGCGCATCGTAATGGAGCAGGGCGCCCAAGGCGACTGTGTGACCATGTATGGAAGCTGGAATGCGGCTATTTTGGCGCAGCCCGAAAACTGGCTCGGCATCAGCGAGTCGCTGCAGCGACAGGCCCAGTCGGCCATGGAAATCAGCTGGGATTTGCGCCAGATAGAACGGCTGGACCACACCGGGGCGCAGATGCTGTGGAATGCCTGGGGCCAGCGCTGGCCCAAGCATGTGCTGCTGCTTGAGGTTCAGCGCGTCACCCTGAGCCGGGTCGAGCGTTTTACGGTGCAGGCGCCGGTGGCCGTGCGCAAGACGTGGCGCGAGTGGTATCTCGGACTCGGCGCCTGGGTGTTGGTGGTGCTCAACCACGTGGCCGACGGCGTAGCCTTGCTGGGCCAGTTGCTGCTGGATTTGTGGCGCTTTGCACAGCGTCCGGCGCAGGCCCCCTGGCGTGATATTTCCAGCCACCTGTACCGCATTGGCGTGACCGCCCTGCCGATCACGGCACTGGTTGGGTTTCTGATTGGAGTGGTGCTGGCCTATTTGCTGGCACAGCAGTTGCGCCAGTTTGGTGCCGATGCCTACATCGTCAATATTTTGGGCATGGCGCTGATCCGGGAACTCGGGCCGGTGCTGGCGGCGATTCTGATTGCCGGGCGTTCCGGCTCGGCCATGACAGCCCAGATTGGCGTCATGCGCGTCACCGAGGAGCTCGATGCCATGCAGGTAATGGGCATCCGCCAGGGCTATCGCCTGGTCATGCCGCGCGTGCTGGCAATGGCGCTGGCAATGCCGCTGCTGGCGGCCTGGACCACTGCAGCGGCGCTGCTGGGCGGCCTGCTGGCGGCCGATCTGACCATGGGACTGACACCCGCCTACTTTTTTACCGCGCTGCCCAAGGTGGTGCCGTTTGCCAACCTCTGGTTCGCCATGCTGAAGTCCACGGTGTTTGGTTTGTTGATCGCACTGATCGGTTGCCACTTTGGTTTGCGGGTGCGGCCCGACACCCAGAGTCTGGGCCAGGGCACCACCGCATCGGTGGTGATTTCGATCACCACGGTGATTCTGATGGACGCCCTGTTTGCGGTGCTGTTCAAGGGCGTTGGCCTATGAGCCAGGTGCGCGCTCCCATGGTCGAGATTGAAAAACTCTGGTCGGGTTTTCGCACGCGCGGCGTGCCGACCGTGATTCACCAGGACCTCGACCTGCGTATCGCGCGCGGTGAGTTCCTGTCGATTGTGGGCGGTTCCGGCAGTGGCAAAACAGTGTTGTTGCGCCAGATGCTGGGCCTGGAAACGCCGCTCAGGGGGCGTGTCACGGTGCTGGGCCATCCGGCGGCTGACCTGGGGCAAAGTGTCGCCGCCAGCAAGGTTGGCATGTTGTTCCAGCACGGCGCGCTGTTCTCGGCGTTCACGGTGCTGGAAAATATTGCCTTCCCGTTGCGTGAGCTGCGCACCTTGCCGCGCGCGCTGGTGCGCGACATTGCCATGGTGAAGCTGCAAATGGTCGGCCTGGACCCGGCGCATGCGCACAAGATGCCTTCGGATTTGTCCGGCGGCATGGTCAAGCGGGTGGCGCTGGCGCGGGCCCTGGTGATGGACCCGCCGCTGCTGCTGTTGGACGAGCCAACCGCCGGCCTGGACCCGGATGCCGCCGATGCCTTTTGCCATTTGTTGCGCAGCCTGCATGAAGAGCTGCGTCTGAGTGTGGTGATGGTGACGCACGATCTGGATACCATTTATGCCTTGAGCAGCCGGATAGCGGTGTTGGCCGACAAGCACGTGATCGTGGCCGCGTCGCCGCGCGAGGTGATTGATTTTCCGCACCCCTTTGTGCGTGATTTTTTCCGCGGCGGACGCGGTGACCGGGCGATGGAAGTCTTGCAAAGCGAAGCGCAGGCCGAGTAAAAAGAGAACCTCATGGAAAACAAATCACACGCTTTTGCTGCCGGGGCTTTCGTCCTGCTGCTGGCCGCCATGCTGCTGGCGATGGCGCTCTGGCTGACGCGTGACACCACCGAGCAGCGCCAATACGAAATCTCCAGCACTTATGGTGTCACCGGTCTGCAGCCGCAGGCCGGGGTGCGCTACAAAGGGGTTCCGGTGGGGCGGGTGCTCGGCATCACGCTGGACCCGCTGACGCGTGGCAACGTGCTGGTGCGCATTGCGGTGCAGGAACAGGCGCCGATTTCCAGCAACACCTTCGCCAGCCTTGGCTTTCAGGGCGTCACCGGCCTGGCTTTCATTCAGCTCGATGACGATAGCGATGCGCTAGCGGCCAAGCCCCTGGTGGCCGAGCCGGGTCGCCTGGCACGCATACCGATGCGGGCCGGCCTGGTGGCGCGCCTGACCGAGCAGGGCGGGCACATGCTGAAGCAGCTGGAGCAGGCCAGCGAGCGCATCAACACCCTGCTGGCGCCTGAGAACCAGAAGGCCTTGATGACGGCGGTGAACAACCTGGGCCAGGCGGCTGCCGGTTTGCAGCAGCTGACCCAGGGCGCCGATCGGGCGCTGCTTGGCCACAGTGGCGCGCCGGCGCTGGATTTGCCGCGGTTGGCGGCCCAGGCCGATGCCAGTCTGAAGACCATGCAGGCAACCGCCGAGCGGCTCAGCGTCAGCGCCGAGACGGTGCGCAATTCGGCCGCCGAATTCAAGAAAGTGTCGGTGCGCATGAACGAAGCCGGCGGCACGTTGGACAAGGTGGCGCGTGGCACCGACGCTTTGAGCAGCAGCAGCCAGACCCTCAGCAGCACGGTGTTGCCGCACCTGAACCACACGCTCGACGCGGCCCAGCGCACGGTGCGCCAGTTTGGCCGCGTCGCTGATACCGTGGCCGACAATCCGCAATCCCTGCTGCTCGGCATCGGCGCGGCCGCCCCCGGTCCGGGTGAGGCCGGCTTTGTTCCACCTTCTGCCAAGTGAGCCGTCGCATGATGAACCGTTTATTTCGAATCGCTGCGCTGGCCGCTGGCGCGCTGCTGCTGGCTGCCTGCGCCAGTGCCCCGTCGGCCGCACCGCAGGTCTACGACTTTGGTCCGGGCGCCCTGCAATCGGGCAGCGGCGCCAGCACGTTGCCCGATCTGGTGTTGGGCGATGTCGAAGCGGCCCCGGCGCTGGACGGCAACGCCATGCTCTATCGCCTGGGTTATGCCGAGGTGCAGCAGCTGCGTCCGTATGCGCAAGCGCGCTGGAGCATGCCGCCGGCCTTGCTGTTGCGCCAGCAGTTGCGCGAGCAGCTCGGCCAGCGCCGCGCGGTGTTGGCACCGGGCGACGCCGCAGCTGCCCGGGCCCTGGTGCTGCGCGTTGAACTGGAAGAGTTCAGCCAGCTGTTTGACAGCGCCAACAGCAGCCAGGGCCTGATTCGCGTGCGCGTTACCTTGTCGCAGCCGGGCCGCGCGGCGGCGGCCAAAACGCTGGCGCAAACCAGCCTGGTGGTGCAGCAGCCGAGCCGCAGTGCCGATGCGGCGGGCGGCGTGCGCGCCCTGGCCCAGGCCAGTGCGCTACTGGTGGCAAAGATCGACCAGTGGGTCGAACAGAACAGCGCAGCGCCCTGACGCTGCGCGGCGTTCAATGCCCACCCAGCAGCGGGAACAGTTTCACCAGGCCGTCCGACATCACTTCCACCGCCAGTGCCGCCAGGATCAGACCCATCAGGCGCGTCATTACGCTGATGCCGGTTTTGCCCAACACCCGGGCTATTGGCGCGGCCAGCGAAAAGCACAACAGCGTGGTCAGCGAGACCACCACGCCATAGCCCACCAGTGTGCTGAGTTGCAGCACCGTTTTGGCTTTTTCGGCGTAGATCACCACGGTTGACATAGTGGCCGGTCCGGTGAGCAAGGGGATGGTCAGGGGCACCACTGCGATGCTGGCGCCCTGGGCGGCCTTTTCGGCGCCGTCTTCGAGATCGTGGCTGTGCGCCTTGGCTTCGGCCGGCTGCGCGTTGAGCATGTTCAGGGCACTGGTCAGCAGCAGCAAGCCGCCGCCGACCTGGAAACTGGCCAGTGAAATACCGAAAAATTCCAGAATCTGCAAACCGGCGAGCGCACTCACCGCCACCACCACGAAAGTGCTGAAGGCGGAGACCATGATGGTCTGGCGGCGTTGCTCGGGTGTGAAGTCTTGTGTGTAGTGAATGAAGAAGGGCACGATCGCCAAGGGATTGACGATGGCCAGCAGGGTGACAAGGGGTTTCAGTTCCATGGGTGCTCCGGAGACAGCCTGCACTGTGCCACAACTGCGGCAGCCGGCTCAGCGTCCGCCAGCGACATCGAGCAGGCTGCCGGTGGTGTAACTGGACTCTTCACCGAGCAGCCAGAGGATGGCCTGGGCCACCTCTGCGGCGCTGCCAGCGCGTTGCATCGGCACCCCGGGTCCGAGTTGTGCGGCGCGCTCCGGCTGACCGCCTGAAGCGTGGATTTCGGTGTCGATGATGCCCGGGCGTACCGCATTGACGCGAATGCCCTCCTGTGCCACTTCGCGCGCCAGACCGCGTGTGAAGCTGTCAATCGCGCCCTTGCTGGCGGCATAGTCGACATACTGGCCAGGACTGCCGAGCGAGGCTGCGACACTGGACAGGTTGACGATGCTGCCGCCCGTGCCACCGTAGCTCCGGCTCATGCGCAACACCGCTTCGCGGGCGCAGACCATGCTGCCAATCACATTGGTGTTGAACATGCGCTGCAGCCGCGCCACGCTCATGCTGTCAACGCGCGCGGCCTGGTCGACCACGCCAGCGCTGTTGACCAGGGCCTGCAGGCGGCCGAGTTTGGCGTCAATCCGGGCAAACATGGCCAGCACCTGCGCCTCCTGCGCCACATCGGCCTGCACCGCCATCGCCACGCCACCGCTGGCACGGATGCGGCGCACGATGTCGTCCGCAGCGAGGGAGTTGCTGTGGTAATTGACGGCCACGGCGTAACCACGCTGCGCCGCCAGCAGGGCGGTGGCGGCGCCAATGCCGCGCGAGGCACCGGTAATCAGGGCAACTGGCTTCATGGGGGATGTTGGGTGGTGATGACCCCGCAATTTTGCGGCAAATTTGCGGTATCGTTACCGCATGATGACAGCTGAAACCTTTGAAGCCTATTGGTCACTGCCGGTGTTGCAGGCCAATTTTTTTGTTTGCCTGCATTTGCTTGGCGCGCTGGTGCTTGGCTTGCTGGTCGGCTACGAGCGTTCCTACCACGGGCGCGCCGCCGGTATGCGCACCTACGGTTTGCTGTGCATGGCGACGGCGGCGCTTACCGTGATGGGTGCCTATTCCCACTTCTGGTATGGCGGCAACGCCGGCGGCGCCTTCGCTGCGGCCGACGTGTCGCGCGTGATGCAGGGCATTCTGACGGGCGTCGGCTTCCTTTGTGCGGGTGTCATCATGAAGGAAGGTTTCAGCATCAGCGGGCTGACCACCGCCGCTTCGCTGTGGGCGGCTGCGGTGATTGGCGTGCTGGTTGGCGTTGGCATGTACGCGGCGGCCATGGCGCTGGCAGTACTGTGCACGGTGTGCATGGTGTGGATGTCGCAACTGGAGTCGCGCCTGCCATCGCGTCCGGGTGTGGCGGTGATGCTGCGTTTCGCCTCCGGGGTAATGCCGCAGGAAGTCGAGTTGATGGCGTTTGCCCGGGCCCGGGGTTATGCAATTGCCAACGCCACCATCACGGTGGCGCTGCGCTCCGAGATTTGTACCTGGAACTTCATTGCGATTGAAGACAACCACAAACTAGCCAAGTCGCTGTCGGCGTTTGGCGCGGCCTGGAAAACTTTTCCTGGCGTGCAGGACTTTGAGCTGGGCTACGCCCGCAACTGACAGCCTGCGGCGCTGCCGCGCTCAGTGGGCGCAACCATGGGCGCGCACAAAAGCCTGCATATGAAAAGCCGCATGCGCCTCCTGGTACCGGAATTCCTGGCCCACCGGACAGGCGCGTCGTGCCAGGCAGCCACCCTGCATGCAGGGCTGCCCGGCGGCGGTTTGCAAATGCGCCGCGCAGCGGGCATGCGCATAGTTTTCGCCATCAAAAGCGCTCACCGGGCAGGCCTGCAGGCAGGCCTGGCTGGCGCAACTGGCGCAGATGCTGGGGCTGGCTGCATCCACCTCCGCGCTGGCGCAGGCCGGGCTGAGCCGACCCAGGCGGTCGAGCGCCGCTGCCGGCAGGGCCAGCGCAAAACGGTAGGCGTGCCACAGTCCGTAACGTGGGTGGATGCGCAGCATCAGTGGGCTGCCTTGGGTGGCTTCGGCGCGGTCGGCCCACTGCTGAAACGGATGGTAAGGCGGCCCGTCAAAAGGGAACAGGGCGCGCGCGCCATAGCGCTGCGCCAGCGGCTCGGCAATGCTGCGGCTCCAGCGGTCCAGCGGGTTGGCCAGGCCATCGTGGAAAAATACCGAGTCGCGGAAGTGTGGCCAAAAGGTCGATCCAACAATTCCGACCAGGCCTAGCAACACCGCCGGCTGCTGGTCCGGCAATGCCGGCAGTGCGTCGGTGGCGCGGGCGGGGCAGGCGCCGCGCCATTGCAAACCATGGGCGTGCAGATCGTCAAATAGGTCCATCGCCGAACTTTAACCGGCGCGCGGCGTGAAGCAGGCGTCTTCGCTGACAAAATAGCGGCTGCGCAGCGCCAGGCAAAATCCTGCTGTCGCTGACGCATCTGTTATCCACTGGAGTTCGTACCGCATGACCGTCCCGCTTGAAGGAAAGCCCCATTACATTTTGAACGCCTCGTGCGCCAGCCGGCTCGGCACGGTGGCGCGTTTGAGCGGCTTTCTGGCACAGAACAAGTGCTACATCACCGAAATGCAGCAGTTCGATGACCTGATTACGGACCGTTTCTTTACCCGCGTCGGCTTTTATGGCGACGCCCAGGGCACGCCGGCCTTGCCACAGCTGCGCGCCCTGTTCGCCCAGGTGGCCGAGATCGAGGACATGGAGTGGTCGATCTTCGAGGCCGACAAGAAGGCCCGCGTGTTGATCATGGTGTCCAAGTTTGACCACTGCCTGGTTGACTTGCTGTACCGCAACCGGACCGGTGAACTGAAGATGGAAATTACGGCGGTGGTGTCCAACCATCCGGACTTGCGTGCGCTGGTCGAAGCCCAGGGTCTGCGCTACATCCATTTGCCGGTGACCCCGGCGACCAAGGCCGAGGCCGAAAACCAGTTAATGCAAATTGTTGCGGAAACCCAGAGTGAGCTGGTGGTGCTGGCCCGCTACATGCAAGTGTTGTCCGACGATTTGTGCCGCCGTCTGCGCGGCCAGGCGATCAACATTCACCATTCATTCCTGCCTGGATTCAAGGGTGCCAAGCCCTACCACCAGGCCTACGAACGCGGCGTCAAACTGACCGGCGCCACCGCCCACTATGTAACGGCTGACCTTGACGAAGGCCCCATCATTGAACAGGTGGTGCAGCGGGTGGACCACAGCTACACGCCAGAAAAGCTGGCCGCTGCCGGGCGCGATTCGGAATGCCGGGCGCTGGCCACGGCGGTGCGCCTGCATGTGGAGCACCGGGTATTTCTGAACGGTGCCAAAACCGTGATTTTCAGCTGAGCGGCGCGGCGCCGGAAGGGCTCAGTGGGCGATGCGCTCCTGGGCGTCTTCGCACAGTTCGTCCAGCACCAGGGCATCGGGCTCCTGGCCAAAGCGCCAGTAGACCATCAGCACAATCAGCTTCAGATCTTCCAGCGCGATCGGTCCGCCGGGGGCGGCCATGGCACGGTCAATGATGACTTCGCGGATGTCCGGCGGCAGCAGCCCGGCGCCGTCCATGAAGCTCAGGAAGCCGATCGCCCGCGTGCCCAGGTGCGCCTGTTCATGGCGTGGATAGACGCGCATGCTGTTGGGCTGCGGCTGTATCAGCCACGGACTGGGCCGGGCTGGCTGTGCCGCAGAATCCAGCCCCTGCAGCCAGGTCAGGGCGTCATCGATTTCGTCGGCGGCGAAGCCCACAGAACTGAGTCTGCGTTCCAGCAGATCGGTTTCGGGATAGGCCGGGCCGGCGTCATAGTTCTGGTAAACAAATGCGAGCACTTCAAACATGAAGGCAATATATCCGAGAAAAACTGCCAGGGCGCAGAGCGCCGGACTTCCCCCCCTTTTCTGGCGTTCAGGCCTGGCACAGGCGCTGGAACAGTCCGCCTGGCAGGCGTTCGACCTGGCCCAGCAGTTCCAGTTCCATCAGTCCGGCCTGCAAACGCGCGGTGTCCATGCCGGTACGTGCCTGCAGGGCGTCCAGGTGGCAGGGCGCGAATCCGAGCGCTTGCAACAAGGCGGATTCCGGCGCGACCGGCGACTGGGGGGCCACAGAGGCGCTGGGACGCGGTACCGGACAGTGCAGTTCTTCCAGCACGTCTTGGGCGCATTCGACCAGTTTCGCCCCTTGCTTGATCAGGGCATGGCAGCCGCGTGACTGCACGCTATGAATGGAGCCGGGAATGGCCAGCACTTCCCGGCCCTGCTCTACGGCAAGGCGGGCGGTGATCAGCGAGCCGGACTGCAGCGTGGCTTCCACGACCAGGGTGCCGCGTGCCAGACCGGAAATGATGCGATTGCGTTGCGGGAAGTGCGCCGGCAGCGCCGGCGTGCCGAGCGGGTATTCACTGAGCAGCACGCCGCGCTGGGCGATGCGGCGTGCCAGCAACTGGTGCTGGCGCGGGTAGACGCGGTCCAGGCCGGTGCCGACGACGGCCAGCGTGGGCAAGCCGCTGGCCTGGGCGCTGTCCAGCGCGCCGGCGTGGGCGGCACCGTCAATGCCCAAGGCCAGGCCGGACACGATGCACAAGCCGGCGTCGGCCAGGGCCAATGCAAACTGGCGTGCATTTGCGGCGCCTTGGGCGCTGGGGTTGCGGCTGCCAACGATGGCCAGGCAGACCGCATCGGCGCGGTTGAGCCAGTTGTCCGACCAGGCGTGGGCGGTACCGACGCCATAGAGCAAAGGCGGCGGATCGGCAGTCTGCAACAGGGCCTGGGGATACAGGGCAGAGCCCAGCGCGATCACTTGGCGTTGGTCGGGCTGTTCGCGCAGCCAGGACCAGGTACTGTCCAGCGCTGTCTGAAAGTTGGCCGGCAGGTCCAGCACCTGCTGTGGCGCCAGCCCGGGCAACGCCGCTTGTATGGCGGCGCGGGGTTGCCGGAAGATGGTGTCCGGTGTGCCGAAGGCGGTGAGCAGTTTGCGCGCACCTGCGTTACCAACCCCGGGGCAGAGCTGTAAACGCAACCAGGCGGCGAGTTCATCTTTATCCATCGGCGCATTCTGCCGCAGCCAAGCCCGTGCTGCGGTGGCGCATTGGCTGCGCTGAACCGAAGCCGCTTAACGCGGGGATACCAGGCGGTCGCCGACCCGGACGGTGTCGGTGATTCCCAGGATCAGGCCGTAGGACAGGTGCTCAAAGGTGCGGAACACCATCAGCAAGCCGACGCGTTCGTTCGGCATTTTGAGGTTGGAGCGCTCGTCGTCTTCGCCGTCGACCATGGTTGCGCCGTTTTTCAGAATGGCCAGCACGGTGCCCGGATCAATACCATCGAGCTTGCCGCCGGTGATGGTTACCACCTGGTTCTGCGAGGCGTTCGCCACTGCGGAGCCATAGACCGAGACAATGCGGCTTTCGGTGGGCGCGGCCGGTGCATGCGGCGTATAGGTTTGCAGTTGCAGCGGAGGCTCGGGCATGAGCCGGTCGCCTACGCTGATTTCCTGTTTGACGCTGATGATGTCGATGGTTGCGGGGGTGACTGTCGTGCTGACCTTGCCGTCGGCGTCGGTAGTGTCATTGCGGCGTTCGCTGCGCACCAGCAAGGCCTTGCCCTTGTAGGCGGTTTCGTAGCCCAGGATGGCACCGCTGTCCGGATGCTTCAGCGCGGTGGCATTGCCCAGCACGCGGTATATTTTTTCTTTCGGCTGGTCGTCCAGCAGCGGCGCGTCTTGCGGGCCGCGCGCATAGGCGCGGTCGCCACTGGAGAGCACCACCCGACCTTCCTGGGTGGACACAATGCGTGGGGATTTGGCGAATTCGGTGGCATCGACAATTAACGGCTCGACCAGAAAGGCTTCGATGTAGCTGGATTCCAGTGTTGGCAGCGTGTCGTCGGACAGCTTTTCATAACGTGTATTGGGCGACAGGCGCACGGTTCTCAGTTCGTCGCTGCCGTCGGAGGCGCTGCCGCTGCCGCCGCTGCTGCCGTCCTGCACGCGCAGGCTGGCGCCGCTGGCGCTGCGCTCAAGGACCAGAATCTGCCCCGGACGGATGCGGTGCGGGTTGCTGATGTCGTTGCGGTTCATGCCCCAGAGCTCGGGCCAGCGCCACGGACTTTTCAGGTACAGGGTGGAAATGCGCCACAGCGTGTCGCCCGATTTGACGGTGTAGCGGTCCGGCGCGTTGTCTGCCAGCTCGGACAGCGCCACGCCTTTTTGCGCAACACTGTTGGCGGTTGCTTGCTGGGCAGCAGTTACGGGATAATTCTGGGCCCACGCAGGGCTTAGCAAAAACGCCGCGCCCAGCGTGCTGAAAGCGGCCAGCGCCAGTTTGGATTTCGCCGTCAGATGTGTCGTCATATGGTGCTGGTACCCCGCGATGGAACTTGATAGTTTACGCACGATTTTGCGCTCAAGCCCTTGATTCGGCAACGAAATTGAGGACCAGAAATTACCGCCATGGACAAAAGTGGCGAAAATAGCGACATCTTTTACGCAATCCCATGGCCTTACTTCCTATTCTTTGTTATCCCGACCCCAAGTTAAACAAGCGCGCCAAACCGGTGGCTGAGGTCGATGCCCGCATCCAGCAATTGATTTCCGACATGCTGGAAACCATGTACGAGGCCAAGGGCATTGGCCTGGCTGCGACCCAGGTCGATGTGCATGAACGGCTGATTGTGATCGACATTTCCGAAGAGCGCGATCAGCCCATGGTGCTGATCAATCCTGAGCTGGTCTGGCACAGCGAAACCCGCCATATCAATGAAGAGGGCTGCCTCTCGGTGCCGGGTATTTATGACGGTGTCGAGCGTTTTGATGCGGTGCATGTGTCGGCCCTGGACGAACACGGCCAGCGCCGCACCATTGAGGCCACTGAGCTGCTGGCGGTGTGCGTGCAGCACGAGATGGACCATTTGCTGGGCAAGGTGTTTGTCGAGTACCTGTCGCCGCTCAAGCGCAATCGCATCAAGACCAAAATGATCAAGGCCCAGCGCGAGGAGTCGCGTTGAACACCGCGCTGGCGCGGCCCTTGCGGGTGATCTTTGCCGGCACGCCCGAGTTCGCCCGGGTGGCGCTGGAGCACATTCATGGCGCCGGGCACAGCATCGTGCTGGTGCTGACACAGCCGGACCGGCCGGCTGGCCGGGGCATGAAGTTGCAGGCGTCTGCCGTCAAGCAATATGCCCTGGCACACGCCATGCCGGTGGCGCAGCCACGCAGCCTGCGCCTGGATGGCAAATTTCCGGATGATGCGGCGCAGGCGCGCGCCGCCATTGCGGCGGCCCAGGCCGACGTGATGGTGGTGGCCGCCTATGGCCTGATCTTGCCGCAATGGGTGCTGGACGACATGGCAGTGGCGCCGCGCCTGGGGTGCCTGAATATCCATGGCTCGGTGTTGCCGCGCTGGCGCGGTGCTGCGCCGATTCACCGCGCCATAGAGGCTGGTGACAGCGTCACCGGCGTCACCATCATGCAGATGGATGCCGGGCTGGATACCGGCGCCATGCTGCTGGTGGAGTCCCTGCCTATAGAAGACAGTGACACCACGGCCAGCCTGCACGACAAGGTGGCGGCACTCGGCGCCGACATGATGGTGCGGGTGCTGGCGCAGGGCGCAGGTGCCGGTTTGCCAGCACGCGCACAGGACAGTAGTGGTGTGAGTTACGCGCACAAGATAGAAAAGCACGAAGCCGCGATTGACTGGCGCCAGGACGCGCAGGCCATTTGCCGCCGGGTGCGCGCTTTCAATCCATTTCCCGGTGCCAGCCTGCAATTGCAAGGCGAAAGCATCAAGGTCTGGCGCGCCGAGCCGGCCGCTGCCGCGCTGGTGCGGCCGGGCGCGCAGCCTGGCCAGGTGCTGGCGCTGGGCGCGCAAGGCATCGTGGTGGCCTGCGCGCAGGGCGCTGTGGTGCTGACCGAGCTGCAGCGCGCCGGTGCCAAGCGCCTGCCGGTGGCAGATTTCCTGCGTGGCGTCGAGTGGCAGCCAGGCATGCAGCTGGATGTTGCGGCGCCTGCGCAAACAGCGCCAGCCGCTTGAACTTGCGCGCCTGCGGCGCTTTTACAATCGGGTCTACTTTTATCAACAGGCAAGACCATGAACGTTATTCGCTTTTCGGATTTGTGCGCCCAGGGCAAGGTGGCTGGCAAACGTGTGTTTATTCGTGCTGACCTGAATGTGCCGCAGGATGACGCTGGAAATATTACGGAAGACACGCGCATTCGCGCCAGCATTCCCTGCATCGAGATGGCTTTGCAGGCCGGCGCCGCCGTGATGGTGACTTCGCACCTGGGGCGTCCGACCGAAGGCGCCTTTACGGCGGAGGATTCACTGGCGCCGGTGGCCCGGCGCATGGCCGAGCTGATGGGCCGGGACGTACCGCTGCAGGCCGACTGGGTCGACGGCGTGAGTCTGCCGGCCGGCCAGTTGGTGTTGCTGGAAAACTGCCGCGTCAACAAGGGCGAGAAGAAGTGCGATGAGGCGCTGTCGCGCAAGATGGCCGCGTTGTGCGACATTTTCGTGCATGACGCCTTTGGCACTGCCCACCGCGCCGAAGCCAGCACCTATGGCATTGCGCAGTTTGCGCCGGTGGCCTGTGCCGGTCCGCTGCTGGCGGCTGAAATGGACGCTATTTCCAAGGCCTTGCTGGCGCCGCGTCGCCCGCTGGTGGCGATTGTGGCGGGCTCCAAGGTGTCAACCAAGCTGACCATCCTCAAGAGCCTGGCCAACAATGTCGACCAGCTGATTGTCGGTGGCGGCATTGCCAATACCTTCATGCTGGCCGCCGGTTTGAAGATCGGCAAGAGCCTGGCGGAGCCGGATCTGCTGGCCGAAGCCTCTGCCGTGATTGAGGCCATGCGCGCACGCGGTGCGGCGGTGCCGATCCCGGTCGATGTGGTAACGGCCAAAAGCTTCTCCGCCGACGCCGTGGCGACCACCAAGGCGGCCACCGAGGTGGAAGACGATGACCTGATTCTGGACATCGGTCCGCAGACTGCGCTGACCCTGGCAAACCAGTTGAAGGCGGCCGGCACCATTGTCTGGAACGGCCCGGTCGGGGTGTTCGAATTTGCTGCATTTGAAGGCGGTACCAAGGCCATTGCGCAGGCGATTGCCGAGTCCAGTGCGTTTTCGATTGCTGGCGGCGGTGACACGCTGGCGGCGATTGCCAAGTACGGGATCGAGAAACAGGTCGGCTATATCTCGACCGGTGGTGGCGCTTTCCTGGAGGTGTTGGAAGGCAAAACCCTGCCCGCCTTCGAGGTCTTGCAGCGCCGCGCCAGCGCCTAGGGGTAGGCGGGGGCCAGGCGGGACTTCCGGCGAAGCATCCTTGCGGCAGGCGCAACAAATGATGCAAATGATGCAAGTAATTTAATTTGTCGTCTATTTGGCGCTACCATGCAGAAAAAAACTACGCCTATTGGAATGTCCACTAATTCCCCAACCACCGCAGATAAAAGCGCAGCACCTGCACTGGTGGCCTTGTGCGCGGGAATTTTGCCTGTGTGGGCACGCCATTTGGCGGCTTCGCGGGCGCAATCCGAAGTTGCCGTGACGCAGATGCTGCAAGCATTTGCCGATATTGGGCCGCATATCAATATGGCGGAGCGGCAGTCGCAGCAGATTACCGACGCGCTGAGCCAGACCGACGACGGCGTGACCGGCCTGACCCAGGCCTGTGAGCGCGCGCTTGCGCCGCTGCTGCAAGGAAATCAGTTGCCCCCCGGCGGCAACGCTGCCCTGCAGCAGGTGCTGGACATGGTGCGTAGCGCCGTGACCGCGCTGGAAAAAATTGCCAAGCCCTTCACCCACGAAACCCAGATGGTGGCGGAACAGGTGGAGCGCATGTACGTGGGCTTTCAATACCAGGACCGCATCAGTCAGATGATGGCCTTGCTGGAAAGCGATATTGCACGTTTGCAGGATGCCTTCGAAGGCAAATTGCCGGAGCAACCGGAACTCGAGGCCTGGCTGGCGCGACTGGAATCCCAGTACGCGATGGAGGAGCAGCGCCTGAACCATTCTGGTGCTGCCGGCGGTGGCGCTGACGACGATAAGGAAACGACGTTTTTTTAAGAGGTTGAAATGGCAAAGACAATTTTGGTGATTGATGATTCCGCGAGCCTGCGCCAAGTGGTGAAGATGGCCCTGACCGGTGCGGGATACAACGTGATCGAGGCCGGTGATGGCCAGGCCGCGCTGGCATTGCTGGACGGACGCCAGGTGAATATGGCAATTTGCGACGTCAACATGCCGATCATGAATGGCATTGAGTTCGTCAAGGCCGCCAAGGGATTGGCTGCTTACAAGTTCATGCCGATCCTGATGCTGACCACGGAAAGCCAGGAAGAGAAGAAGGAACAGGGCAAGGCCGCCGGCGCCAAGGCCTGGATGGTGAAGCCGTTTTCGCCGACCCAGTTGGTGAATGCGGTTTCCAAGTTGTGCGTTTGATCGGTCATTAAGGTGTCGGGTCTCGGTGCCTGGGGAACGGTTTGTCAATGCGGTTAGGGGGAATCCATGGGTGAGCGGTTTGAATTGCCTGCCGAGCTGAATATTTACAGCGCACTGGACACGCGGGACGCTTTGCTTGCGTGGGTCACTGAGCAGGGCGCGCATGGGCGTGATTTCCTGGAAATTTCGGCACGCGAGGTGGCCGAGGTGGACGGTTCCGGCCTGCAGTTGCTGGCCGCGCTGTCGAACATGGAGCAGTCCTGGCGTCTGGTGGAAGCCAGCGAGGTGTTCCTGGATGCCTGCCGCACCATGGGTTTTTCTGCCTGGCTCGATGGCCGCTATCTGAAAACCGGTAACGGGGGGGCTTGAGCATGAGCAACGATGCTGATCTAGACTTTATCGCCCAGGCCATGCCTGCCTTCATCAGTGAGGCAGCGGAGCAGATTGAAGCGATTGAAACCTTGCTGCTGGAGCTTGAAGAGCAGCCGGACAACCGGGAATTGCTGGATTCGCTGTTTCGCTGTGCCCACACGGTCAAAGGCTCGGCCGGTATTTTTGGTCTGAACCGGGTGGTTGAGTTCACGCACCATGTGGAAACCCTGCTCGACAAAATGCGGGAAGGTGAAATTGCACTGACCCCGGACATCAGCACCTTGCTGCTGCTGTGCAATGACCAGATCAAGTTCCTGGTCGATACCGCGGCCGACGAGAGCGCCGATAGCCCCGAAATCAAGGACCAACGCGCGGATCTGGTGATTCGCCTGCGCGCACTCACCGAGGCCCATGCACCAGCGCCCCAAGAGGCGGCCGCACCAGCGCCATCCGCCGAGGCCGATGGTGGCTTGCGTGTCTGGACCGTTTCTGCGCGCTTTGGCGTCGAAACTTTCCGCAACGGCATGGATCCGCTGTCGATTGCACGTTATCTGAAGACGCTGGGTACGGTGGTGAAGATGCAGTGTTCCAGCGATGCGGTGCCGCCGCTGGTGAATTTGAACCCCGAAAGCTGCTATCTGAGCTTCACCATGGAGCTGGAAACCAAGGCCAGCCGCGACGATATTGAAGGGGCCTTCAGTTTCGTCATGGATGACTGCGAGCTGGATGTGGTGGCGCCAGAGACGGCAGGCCAGAAACTGGCCCGCGCCATTGAGGAAATGCCCGAGACACCGCGACTGGGCGACTTGCTGGTCTCTGTGGGCGCGGTGTCGCAAGACAAGCTACAGCAGGTGCTCAGCACGCAGCAGCAGACGCGCGGCATGCCGGCGGTGGAAAAGCCCAAGATCGGCGATCTGCTCGAAGCGCAGGCCGGTGTGCCGCCCGAGGCGGTGGCGGCAGCGTTGGGCAAGCAGCAAAAATTGCGCGAAGCCGCGCCGAGCGAAGAGCGCTATATCCGGGTTCAGGCGGATCGGCTCGATGCTGTCATCAATTTGCTCGGCGAGCTGGTGATTGCCGGCGCCGGCGCCACCTTGCTGGCGCGCGAAAGCCGGCAGGTTGGCTTGATCGAAGCCAATCTGCACATGAACAGCCTGATTGAAGAAATCCGCAATGGCACGCTGGGCCTGCGCATGGTGCCGGTCGGCGAAACTTTCAGCCGCTTCCGGCGCGTGGTGCGCGATACCGCGGCGAGCCTGGGCAAAGAGGTGAATTTCGAGATCTTCGGCGGCGATGCCGAACTCGACAAGTCGATGGTCGAAAAAATTGCCGATCCGCTGATGCACCTGGTGCGCAATTCGCTGGACCACGGGCTGGAGCCGCCGCAGGAGCGCATCAATGCCGGCAAGCCGGCGGCTGGCAAACTGGTGCTCAGCGCCAAGCACGAGACCGGTGCGATTCTGATTCGCATTGAAGACGATGGTCGCGGCATCAACCGCGAGCGCGTATTGCAGCGCGCCTGGAACCGTGGGCTGGTCGAGCAGGGCGTGGTGCCGCCCGACGATGACATCCACATGCTGATTTTCGAACCCGGTTTCTCTACCGCCGAACAAGTCACCAACTTGTCGGGTCGTGGCGTCGGCATGGACGTGGTGCGGCGCAATATTGAAGCCCTGCGCGGCAGCATCCGGCTCAACAGCATGCCGGGAGTCGGTTTGCAGGTGGATATCCGCCTGCCGCTGACGCTGGCCATCATTGATGGTTTCCTGGTCGGCGTTGGCAAATCCAAGTTCGTGTTGCCGCTGGAGTCGGTGGTTGAAGTGATTGAGTCGGGCGGGCAGCACGTCAAGGTCGATGCGCTGGGGCGCCATTGCGTCGAGCTGCGCGAAGCGGTGTTGCCGGTGGTGCGCTTGCGCACGCTGTATTCGGTGGAATCGGCGCTGCCGGACCGGGTCAGCATCGTGGTGGTGAATTCGCCGCGCGGCAAATACGGTATCGAAGTCGAAGTGCTGCTGGGCCAGAACCAGACCGTGATCAAGCCGCTCGGACGCCTGTTCAAGACATTGCGCGGAATTTCCGGTTCCAGCATTCTGGGCAGTGGCGAAGTGGCGCTGATTCTCGATGTCGCTTCGCTTGCCGAATTGACCACCGGCGTGGCCAGCGTTGCCACCAACCAGGCGCCGGTTTCGACCTGAGCCGGCGCGGATTCCAGTTTCAGACACGAAGGAGCAAGGCCCCCATGCACGCTGATAACCAAGCCACTCCGGTGGCTTCCAAGGATGCCGGTTCCGGGCTGCAGTACCTGACGTTTTCCCTGGGCGACGAAGTATTCGCAATGGATATCCGGACGGTACGGGAAATTATTCAATACGGCGCCATGACGGCGGTGCCGCTGATGCCGGAATTCGTGCGCGGAGTGATCAATCTGCGCGGTGCGGTGGTGCCGGTCATTGACTTGCAGTCGCGCTTCGGCCGCGAGGTGTCGCAGGTCGGCAAGAAGACCTGCATCATCATTTTTGATGCCAGCAAGAACGGCGAAAAAACCGAGCTCGGCCTGATGGTCGACGCGGTCAGCGAAGTGATTGAAATCCCGAATGCGCAAATCGAAGCGCCGCCACAGTTTGGCGCCTCGATCCGGCGTGATTTCATTCGTGGCATGGGCCGGGTAAGCGGCGGTTTCATTGTGATTCTGGAGCCCGAGCGGGCGCTGGACATTGAAGACATGGCATTGCTGGTGGAGCAGGCCTGAGGTTTGCGCGTAGCGCCGCCCTGGGCGTTGGTATTTCGGATAGTCAATAACTACTACTTAGCAGGGAATAGGACCGATGAATCTTTCAATCAGGGCAAAAGTTCTGCTCGGCTTTGCTGTACCAATACTGATGTTTATTGGGTTCACGCTATGGCTTGGTGCGCAGCAGACCCAGGTGAAACAAAGTTTGGCCACGGTCTCCGGACAGAGCGTGGAGTTTGCCCTGCTGGCCACCGCCATGGACAAGGACGTGGTGCAGATCCAGCAGTTCCTGTCCGACGTGTCGGCCACCCGTGGCAAAGATGGCATGGACGATGGCTTCAAGAATGCGCAGGACAATTTTGCCGATCTGAATGCCGCCCTGACCAAGTTCGAGCAGTATTTCCTGTCGAACAAAGACGAGACTTCGCTGCAGGCGATTCGCGCTATCCGGGCCAACGCCAAAGCCTATTTTGAGGTCGGCAACACCATGGCCCAGGCCTACGTGGCGGGGGGGCCGGAGTCAGGCAACAAACTGATGGGCGGTTTTGACAAGGCCAGCGAAGATTTGCAAAAAGCGCTGGAACCTTTCGTCAAGGCGCAAGTGGCGCAGATGCAGAAGGATCTGGGCGATGCCGGTACGCTGGCCGATCAGATTTCGCACACCGCCCTGGTGATCGTGGTGGTGGCGGTCCTGGTGGCGCTGCTGGTGGCCTATGTGGTAACCGCCAGCATTGTTGATCCGCTGGGCCGTGCCTTGCAGGTGGCGAACCAGGTGGCGGCGGGCAACCTGGAGACGCAGATAGAGGCTGACAGCAGCGAAGTCGGCCAGTTGCTGGCGCCGCTGGCCAAAATGCAGTCCACCTTGCAGCAGTTTGAAAGCGCCCAGTCCGAGATGGCGGCGCAACACGCGGCCGGCATGCTGGATTACGACATGCCGGTGGATGCGCTCGAAGGCGCCTACCGTGGCATGGGCGAATCCATCAACAAGCTGGTGCGCTCCCATATCAACGACACCTTGCAAGTGGTTGCGCTGGTGACCAACTATGCCGAGGGCCAGCTTGACAGCAGCATGCCGCGCTTGCCGGGCCAGAAGGCGCGCATCAGTGAAGCCATTGACAAGGTGCAGCGCTCGCTGCAGGACGCCACCGTAGCGGCGCGCAGCAATTTGCAAATTCGCAATGCGCTGGACAAATGCAGTACCAGCGTGATGATTGCCGACAACGCCAACCACATCATTTACATGAACGCTGCGGCAGTCGACATGATGCAGACGAACGAGGCGGCGTTGCGCCAGACCATTCCGCAGTTTGATGCGCGCACGCTGATTGGCAAAAATATCGACGTGTTCCACAAGAACCCCGGACACCAGCAGCGTTTGCTGGCCGAATTGCGCACCAGTTACCGCACCACTGTGCACATTGGCGACCTGCATTTCCGGCTGACGACGAACCCGATCCTGGACCTGCAGGGCCAGCGTGTGGGGACGGTGGTGGAGTGGATTGATCGCACCGCAGAGGTGGCGGTGGAGCAAGAGGTTGCCAGCGCCGTGCATGCGTGCGCCGGGGGTGATTTTGGTCAGCGCCTGGTGGTGCAGGGCAAGGAAGGTTTCTTTGCCGCGCTGTCGAGTGGCATGAACGAATTGATGGAGACCACCGAGCGCGGCCTGGGGGCGGCGGCAGCGTCGCTGGCAGCTTTTGCGCGCGGCGATCTCACCTACCGCATGCACGGTGACTACGCCGGCTTGTTTGGCGAGGTCCAGCACAGCGCCAATGCCACAGCCGACAACCTGACCCGCGTGATTGAAGAAGTGCGGTCCGCCTCGGATGCGCTGACCGGCGCGGCAGGCCAGGTCAGTGCCACGGCGCAGGCGCTGTCGCAGGCTGCCAGCGAGCAGGCCGCCAGTGTCGAGCAGACCAGCGACTCGATGGCCTCGATGGCGACCTCGATTGCGCAAAACAGTGACAACGCCAAAATCACCGACGGCATGGCCACCAAGGCCAGCCGTGAAGCGGTGGATGGCGGTAGCGCGGTTGGCCAGACGGTGCAGGCGATGAAGCAGATTGCCGCCAAGATCAGCATCGTTGATGACATTGCCTACCAAACCAATCTGTTGGCGCTGAATGCGGCCATTGAAGCGGCGCGGGCCGGCGAACACGGCAAGGGCTTTGCCGTGGTGGCGGCCGAAGTGCGCAAGCTGGCCGAGCGCAGCCAGGAAGCGGCGCGCGAAATTGGCGCGCTGGCGGGCACCAGTGTGTCCACTGCGGAACGCGCCGGCAAGCTGCTGGATGAAATTGTGCCGAGCATCCAGAAGACCAGCGAGCTGGTACAGGAGATTGCGGCGGCGAGTGCCGAGCAAAGCGATTCGGTCGGCCAGATCGGTGCGGCCATGGGCCAGCTGAACAAGGCCACGCAGCAGAATGCTTCGGCCTCGGAGCAACTGGCGGCGACCAGCGAAGAGTTGTCCGGTCAGGCCGAACAACTGCAGCAGAGCATGGCGTTTTTCCGTACTGGAGCGCAGCTCCCGGTAGCCAGTGCAAGGCAGGAGCGGGGTGCCCGGCGCGTTGAAGCGCCGCGTCTGGTGGACGTGGTTGCGTCGGATGCGGCGCTGCGTCCGGGCCAGGGCAATTTCCGCCCCTACTAAAAAGTTTTACACGTGTCTTCCCTGCCCTTCAGTGACCGTGAGTTCAAACGCATCAGCGACATCATGTACGAGGCCGTCGGGCTGTCCTACAACGAGTCGAAGAAATCGCTGATCCACTCGCGGCTGGCGCCACGGATTCAGAAGCTCGGTCTGCAGGGCTTTGCCGACTACATTGCGATTCTGGAAAACCATGCCGAAGCGGCCGAGTTCCAGATGGCGGTCGATCTGTTGACCACCAACGAAACCTATTTTTTCCGTGAACCCAAGCATTACGAATTGCTGCAGCAAGAACTGCCGGCCTTTGCCGACAAGTCGGCACTGGCAGTCTGGAGTGCTGCATCGTCGTTTGGTGACGAGGCCTACAGCACGGCGATGCTGATGAATGATTTGCAGATATCCGGGCGCATCGGTCCGAACTGGTCCATTCTGGGTACCGATATCAGCCACCGGGTGCTGCTGAGCGCCAAGGAAGCGGTGTTCCCGGAAGACCGCTTACGGGCGGTCGAGCCGGAGCGTTTGCGCCGCTATTGTCTGCGTGGCGAAGGCCCGGCGCAGGGCCAGGTCATGATGCAGGACAAGATCCGTTCGCGCGTCAAGTTTGGCCAGCTCAATTTGTGCAAGCCATTCAGCGGTCTGGGTCCGTTTGACGTGATTTTCCTGCGCAATGTGTTGATTTATTTCGACCCCCAGACCAAGGTCGACGTGGTGGACCGGGTGCTTGCGGTGTTGAAGCCGGGCGGCTTGTTCTTTCTCGGTACCGCCGAGGGCCGGGTGCCGTGCAAGACGCCCTTGCAGACCTTGATCCCCGGCGCGTTCCGCAAGCTGCCATAGTATGGCGACGCTAGACAAGTCCCGCACCACGCTGCTGCCAACGGCGGCCCGTGTGGTCGAACTGATGCCGGGCGATGTAACCATCGGCAATGCCGGTGAGTCTTTCAAGACATTGCTCGGTTCCTGCATCTGTGTGGTGTTGACGGACCCCCGGCGCACCGTGGGCGCGATGTGCCACATCGTGCACGTGGGCGTACCGAATGCCGAGAACCGGCACAATACCGCCTATGGCGTGGCGGCCATGCACGATATGTCGGCCCGCTTGCGCGCGCGTGGCATCAACCCGCGCATGTGTGAAGCCTATGTGTATGGCGGTGGCAATATGTTCCCGCATCTGTTTCGTGCGCGCCATGTGGGCGCTTCGAATGCCGAGTGGGTGCAGCACTACCTGGAGCACCACGGTATCAAGGTGATTGGCCATGACGTCGGTGGCAATGGCTACCGCAAGGTGTCCTGGACCGTGGGGCCGGGCGTTCCGGTGGTGGAAACAGTAATAGCAGAGCAGGGTGCGAGCAATGGTCGTTAAGGTTTTTGTAGTGGATGACTCGGCCGTGGTGCGCCAGGCGTTGGCGCACATGTTGGCGGGCAATGCGGAGGTCGAACTGGTTGGCAGTGCGCCGAATCCGTTGCTGGCCATGGACGCCATCCGCAAGAGTTCACCGGACGTACTGTTGCTGGACATTGAAATGCCCGGCATGGATGGGCTGACCTTTCTGCGCCAGATCATGGCCAGCCACCCGATTCCGACGGTGATTTGTTCCACCCTGTCGACCGAAGGCAGCAAGGTGGCTTTGGAAGCTTTGTCGGCTGGGGCGGTGTCGGTGATGGCCAAGCCCAAGCTGGGGCTCAAGCAGTACCTCGACGATTCGCGCCGGGAAATGATTCAGACCTTGAAGACCGCTGCGCGCTCCAAGCCGCGTCCACGCTTCAATCCAGTGGACCCCGCCACCGCCAAGGCGCTGGCCGGACGCGGGCCGGTGCTGGGCGCAGTGCATGCGCTGGCAATGAACAAGCCGGTGGTGATTGGCAGTTCCACCGGCGGCACGCAGGCGCTGGAACTGGTGCTGACCAGTTTGCCAGCGGATGCGCCCGGCATTGCCATTACCCAGCACATGCCGGAAAAATTCACCGCCATGTATGCGCAGCGCCTGAATGGCATTTGTGCCATGGCGGTGCGCGAGGCCCGGGACGGTGACCGTCTGGAGCGCGGCGTGGCGCTGATTGCGCCGGGTGGCCTGCACATGCAGCTGCGCAAGTCGGCCGGGCAGTATTTTGTGCACGTGGTGGATGGACCGCCAGTGAACCGGCACAAGCCTTCGGTGGATGTGCTGTTCAAGTCGGCCTCTGAATGCGGCGGGCGCGATGTGCTGGGCATCATCATGACCGGCATGGGCGACGACGGTGCGCGCGGCATGAAAACGCTGCATGACAACGGCGCCCGGACCATTGCCCAGAATGAGGAAACCTGTGTGGTATTTGGTATGCCCAAGGAGGCCATCAAGCTGCAGGCAGTGGACGAAATCTTGCCACTGGAGCAGATCGCCAAGGCGATTCTGCAGTTCGACTCACGCGCCTGAAGGCGCTGGCTCGGCGGCGTCGCTGGCCGGTGGGTTCTGCATTACGGCACTGCAAACCCGGCCCCGGCCGCTGTGCTTGGCCTCGTAGAGCAGGCAGTCGGCCAGGCCGATCAGGGACTGCACATCGCCGCTGGTGTTGGGTTCGCGCGTGGCCATTCCGACACTGATGGTGATCACCGGCGCTACGGTCGAGTCGGCGTGTGGAATTTCCTTTTCGCGGATCTTGCGTTCCAGGTCCTGTGCCAGCAGCAGGGCGTCGTCGTAAGAGGTTTCCGGCAGGATGCAGGCAAACTCCTCGCCGCCGTAGCGCGCCACCAGATCGGCCGGGCGGCGCAGGCAGGACTTCAGCGTCACGGCAATGCGGCGCAGGGCGTCGTCGCCGGCCTGGTGTCCGTAGTGGTCGTTATAGAGCTTGAAGTAGTCGACATCCAGCAGGATCAGCGACAGCGGCAGGTTGTTGCGTGCCGCACGCGCCCATTCGGTAGATATTTGCTGGTCGAAATAGCGCCGGTTGAAGACACCGGAAAGGCCATCCAGAAACACCAGCTTGCGCAGCAGGTCGGACTGGAATTTGAGCGTCAAATGGGTTTTGACACGCGCGCGCACCACGTCCGGATTGACCGGTTTGGGAATGAAGTCGACCGCGCCCAGGCTCAGGCCGTGGGTTTCCTGGGCGGCATCGGTGTGTGCCGTGACAAAAATAATCGGGATATGGCTGGTGGTTTCGTCGGCCTTGAGGCGGCTGCAGACTTCAAAGCCGTCCATGCCGGGCATTACCACGTCGAGCAATACCAGGTCGGGTGGGTTGCTGCGGCAGATGTGCAGCGCCTGCTCGCCGTTGGTCGCCATGAAGATCTGGTAATCCCCGGCGAACGCCTGGTACATCACCTGAATATTGATAGGCTGATCGTCGACCACCAGCAATTTCGGCTTGCCGTGGGTGCTGTCCAGCAGCTCGGCCACCGGTGAATCAAGATCGATCATGGTTATTTTTGTGGGTCGAAATCGCGTATCAACTCGTCGCATTGGACCACAGCTTTGGAAAAATCAAAAGCCAGCAGGGACGCCTGCAGGTCCTGCAATGGATGGAGCGCAAAGCGGTGCCGCGCGCGCAAAGCCTTGTGTACCTCAAGGGCCTGCAGGTCAGACTGGAGCAGCAAAGCACGCAAAGCGCCCAGGTCGCTCACCAAGGCGGCACGGTCTGGCGCACTATCTGGCGCCGCCTCAGACGTCGCTTCAGACGCCGATGTGGGCAGGGCGGGCACCGGCGCCTGTCCCTGCCACTGCGCCATCAAGGTGCTCAGGCCGCTGTGGGTGGCGCTTACTTCCATTTGCAAGTCGCGCACCAGTGCGCCGCGCAGATGCGCATCCGGCGGATGGTTGCCATGGCGCAGGCCTTTGACCTGCTTTTCGATGCGGCTGCACAGGCGTGCCATGTTGGACGCGCCGACCGTCAGCGACAGGCCTTTGACGGTATGCAGGTCGCGCACCGCCTCGTCGAGTTGCTGCTTCTCGAGTGCGGATGCCACTTTGGCCGGGAAGGCCCCGATTTCCAGCAGGTAGGCCTGGCCGATCTGGATGAATAGCTCCAGGTTGTCTCCCAGCATGGACAGTGCTTGCGTGCAATGCAGGTCGCCCAGTTCCGGCGCCATGTCGCTGTACGGTGCGGTTTCCACAGGCGCAGACATCAGTGGGGAATGGGGTGTGGCAGGCATGGCGGGAACCGCAAAGTCTTCTTGGTGTGGATTGTGCCCTGTATGGCGGCACAGCAAGTCCACCAGCTGGGGTAAATCGAAGGGTTTGCCTATGTGGTCGTTCATGCCGGCCGCCAGACAGGCTTCGCGGTCCGAGGCCATGGCGTTGGCGGTCATGGCGATGATCGGCAGTGTCTTCTGGCCGAGCTGGTGGCGGATGGTGACGGAGGCGGTGTAACCGTCCATCACCGGCATTTGAATATCCATCAGCACGGCGTCGTAGGGCGGCGCAGCCTGGGCTACCGCTTCGACGCCGAGCTGGCCGTTGCTGGCGATGTCGATGTGGGCGCCTTCCGCGCTGAGCAGCTCTTTGGCGACTTGCTGGTTGATCAGGTTGTCTTCGACCACCAGCAGGCGCAGCCCAAGCAGCCGGCGTGGCCGCGCGCGTATGCGTTGCTGCAGCGGTTGCGGGCTGGACTTGTGCGCCCGGGCGCTGCGCAAGGCCTCGTCCAGCATGGACGCAGTCATGGGCTTGAGCAGGAAGCCGTCGAGTTGGCAGATTTCCTTGTCGGCGCGCTGTGCCAGCGCCTCGCGGCCATGGGCTGTGACCATGGCAATGGTCAGCGTCGCCGGGTTGTCCTGCAGCGCTTTCAGGCGCATGGTGGTGTCCCAGCTGTCGGCGCCGGGCAAGGTCCAGTCGATCAGCAAGGCGGTAAACGCGGGCTGGCCCGCATGCTGGCGTGCTTCTACGCAGGCCTGGGCCGCGTCGGCGCTATGGCAGGCTTGCACTTCCCAGCCCAGGTTGCGCGCCATGGCGGCAATGTTGTCGCGCGCCAGCGCGTGGTCTTCGACCAGCAACAGGGACTGCGCGGTGCCGCTGGGGGCGACGGCGGCGGCTGGTGCCGTGCTGTCGATCGGCAGGTCGATGCTGAAGTGGAAATTGCTGCCGACGCCGGGTTGGCTGTCGAGCAGCAGCTCCGCGCCCATCAGGGCGACCAGGCGGCGGCAGATCGACAGGCCCAGCCCGGTACCGCCGAAGCGGCGCGTGGTCGAGGCTTCGGCCTGGGAAAAGCCGGAGAAGATGTGTTCCTGGTGCCGTGCGTCAATGCCGATGCCGCTATCGCGCACCGAGAAATGCAGGCGCACGCTGTTGGCGTCGCGCGCGCGCAGCTGCACGCTCACCACCACCTCGCCCTGTGCCGTGAATTTGATGGCGTTGCCGGTCAGATTGGTCAGAACCTGTTGCAGGCGCAGTGCGTCGCCAATCAGCGTCGGCGGGATATCCGCATCGACGTCAAACAGGACTTCGATGTCTTTGTTGCCGATGTTGGCCGACAGAATCACCGCCAGGTCGCGCAGGATGGCGTCGAGGCGCAAGGGCTGCGCTTCGAGCCGCATTTTGCCGGCTTCGACTTTGGAGAAATCGAGGATGTCATTGAGCAGACCGAGCAGCGAGCGCGCAGCACTTTCGGTTTTGCTGGTGTAGTCCAGCTGGCGCGCATCCAGGGCGGTGTTCTGCAGCAGTTTCAGCATGCCCAGAATGGCATTCATCGGGGTGCGGATTTCGTGGCTCATATTGGCCAGGAACTGGCCTTTTGCGTTGGACGCCTGCTCCGCTTCTTCCATGGCGATCTGCAGTCGTGCCTCGTGTTCTTTTTCCTGCGTAATGTCGTGGCTGACGCACAGGTAGCCGGTGCGTTCGCCGTTGGCGTCGGTCAAGGCCGTGACCACCAGGGCGGCGGCAAAGCGGTGCCCGTCCCGGTGGATGTAGGTCCATTCACCGCGCTTGCCCAGCACGCTTTCGTCGAGCACTGACTGCAGCCCCAGAACCTGCCGGTTCAGCTGCGCCGACATGGCCGAGCCGCGTGCTTCGAATTCGGCGGCATCAAAGAACACCTCGGGTTGCAAGTGGCCGATGGCCTGCTCTGCGCTGTAGCCCAGCAGTCGTTCGGCGCCCTTGTTGAACAGGGTGATGTGGTGTTGCAGGTCGAGTGTTACCACGGCCACTTCGGAGGCCGAATCCAGCACCGACTGCAGCATGCGCGTGGTGCGCTGCAGATCGGCTTCGGCACGCTTGCGCGCCGTAATGTCCGCATAGGTGGTGACAAAGCCGCCGCCAGGCATCGGTGCACCGCGAATTTCCAGCGACAGTCCGTTCGGGCGGCTGCGCTCAAACTGGTGGTGCACGGTGTGGCGTGCCGCTTCAATAATGTTCTCGATCTGTTGTTCCGGGTTGTCGCTGCCGTATTCGCCGCGCGCGGCGTTGAAACGGATAAAGCGTTCAAACGGAATGCTGGGCCCTTCAAACAGGGACGCCGGAAATTCCAGCAGCTCAGCAAACTTGTCGTTCTTGGCGATCAGTTGCAAATCGCCATCAAACACGCTCAGCGCCACCGGAATATTGGCCATGATGCTTTGCATGACCTGGTTGTTCTGGCGCAGTTCGGCCTGCAGTTTCTTTTGCTCGCTGATGTCCAGGTGAATGCCGGAAATCCAGCCCGGCTTGCCTGGCGCGCGCCAGGAGCTGACTTTGCCGCGCGACTGGATCCAGACCCAGTGGCCCTCGCGGTGGCGCATGCGGAACTCGCCTTCGATGAAAGCGGTATCACCACGCAGGTGTTTTTTCAGACTGCGGGCGGCTTGGGACTGGTCGTCCGGGTGGCACAGCGTGGCCCAGCGTTCGGCGTTGATGGTGCCGAGCTGCTCCGGGGTATAGCCCAGCATGCCGGCCCAGCGCTGGTTGACGCGGACTTCGCCACTGGCCATATCCCATTCCCAGGTGCCGGCGTTGGTGCCCTCGAGAATTGCTTGCAGGTGCTGGCGTTCGCTGTGGATTTGTTGCTGGGCGCGCCGGGCCGCACTGACGTCGGTGCCCAGGGCCATGTATTTTTCAATATTGCCGGCGGCATCGAGCAGTGGCGTGATGACGGTGTCGACCCAGTACAGGCTGCCATCGCAGGCCCGGTTGCAGACGGTGTCGCGCCAGGTGTTGCCGGCGCTGATGCTGTGCCACATGCGGGCCCAGTAGCCCTCGGGCTGCTGGTCGGACTTGATGCTGCGGTGGTTGGCCCCGATCAGCGCGTCACGTGAATAGCCGCTGATGCGGGTAAACATGTCGTTGACATAAAGGATGCGGCCGTCAGGGTCGGCGATCGAAACGATCGAGTACTGGTTGATGGCGTTCAGCAAGGCCTGGTTTTCGCGCCAGGCCCGGGCCACCTGCTCGGCGGCCTGCTGCTGCGTCGTGACGTCGGCGGCAATGACGATGAAGCCGGTGTAGCGGCCGCGCTGGTCGCGCTCTGGCTGCAGATCGATGTCGAACCAGCGTTGCTGCCCGAGTTGGGAGGTGATCGGAATTTGCACCCGCAGTTCCTGCTGCTGTGACATGGCCTCACGCAGTGCCGCCAGGCTGGCGCTGCTGCGGTCATCGCTGTACTGCAGATCAATCACGCGTTCCAGTTCTTTGCCGATGGCAGCGTCCAGCGCGACCCCGGTAAAGCGGCTGAATGCCTCATTGACCCAGACCAGCTTGTGCTCGGCATCGACCATGAACACCAGGTGGGCGGTGCGCTGCACCACCAGCGCCAGGCGGTTCAGTTCGCTGGTCATGCGGCGCGCCAATTTTTGTGCCCGCACCCGGGCCGCCATCAGGAGCCAGAAAATCACTGCCAGCAGCAGGCTCAGCAGGGCGCCGGAGACTCCGACCAGGAGTGGGGTGTTGCGGTCGCGATCCAGGTCAAAGCCGGCGTTGCTGCCGGCTTGCAATTCGAGCACCCTGCCGCCCAACACCAGGGCGCGGTGGTTGCTGAAGTGGCGTTGCGCCAGTGTGCTTTGCGTGTGCTCGCCGGCGGTGTCGGAAAGATTGGCGCTGGATGCGTAGACCCGGGTCGGCGCAATACCGTGGGTCCGGTCCACGATGTCAAAGTCGGTCCAGCGGTCGGCCAGCGCCAGGCTTGGCAGCAGCAGCTGATTCAGGTCGATCTGGGCGAATACCAGGCCGATCAGCGCCTGCCTTCTTTGCCCTACGCTGGGGTGCGCTGGCAGCCAACGGTAGACCGGGGTCAGGTACAGGAATTGGGAGCGTAGCGCCGAGGCGCTGCCCGGATGGGCCAGTGGCAGCAATGCCGAGTCTCCGGTATTGACCACCTGGTCCAGGGTTTCGGTGCTGTCCTGGGCTGTTAGTTGCAGCGGTGTGGCGGGTGCCGGCTCCAAGTGCTTGAGCTGCCAGGCGCCGCCGCGTGGGTGTTCCAGAAAGCCAAAGCCGATCACGCCCTGGTAATGCTGGTCCATATCTTGCGAAGCCACCCAGGCGCGGAAGCTTTGCGGTGTCAAGGTCTGGTTTGCCTGCTGCAGGCCGATCAGCGCTTGGATGCCGGTTTGCGGTCGGTTGAGTTGTTCTGTGATGGAGGCTTCCAGCCGGTCGAATTGCAGGCTGAAGTTGTACCAGTCGGCGCTTTCCAGGCGGCGCTGTGCGGTGTGTACCGCGAAAGCGCTCAGCGCCAGCCCGAGCAGCAACACCAGCAGCGCCACCAGCAGCGGTGTGCTGGCGCGGGACGTGGACGGTGCGGGGAGATCCAGGGGCATGTCAGTGCAGTGCGTGCGCGGGGCTCAGGACCGCAGGCGTGGTTGGTCGATAGCGCAGATTGTCGCCGTCATGTAACCGCACGGCACCCGCAACCATGTGAAAATCGGGCGATTATCTGAAGGAGACTCCCACATGTCACGACGCGCCACCAAAATTGTTGCCACCCTGGGGCCTGCTTCGAGCGACCCGGCTTTGTTGGAGCAAATGATACGCGCTGGCGTTAACGTCGTGCGACTGAACTTCAGCCATGGCAAAGCGCAGGACCATATTGACCGGGCGCGCCTGGTGCGCGAGGCCTCGCAGCGCGCCGGCCGGGAGGTGGCCATCATGGCCGACCTGCAGGGCCCGAAGATCCGGGTGGGCAAATTTGCCGAGGGCAAGGTGTTTCTGGAGCCCGGGCAAAAATTCGTGCTGGATGCGGGGCGCACCGAACTTGGCGACATCGATGCGGTCGGACTCGACTACAAGTCGCTGCCGCAGGAAGTCAAGGCCGGTGACGTGCTGCTGCTGAATGACGGACTGATCGTCATCACGGTCGACGCGGTGCGCGGCGACGCAGTGCACACTACGGTCAAACTGGGTGGCGAACTGTCCAACAACAAGGGCATCAACAAGCAGGGCGGCGGCCTGACGGCGCCGGCCCTGACCGGCAAGGACATGGAAGACATCCGCACCGCCATGAGTTTCCAGGCCGACTATGTGGCGGTCAGCTTCCCGAAGAACGCCACTGACATGGAAATGGCGCGCCAGTTGTGCAATGTGGCGGCGGCCGAATACAACCACAAGCCCGGCCTGATTGCCAAAATCGAGCGTGCCGAGGCGATTCCACGGCTGGAAGAAATTCTGCTGGCCAGCGACGGCATCATGGTGGCGCGTGGCGACCTGGCGGTGGAGGTCGGCAACGCCGCTGTGCCGGCCCTGCAAAAGCGCATGATCAAGCTGGCGCGCGAGCATGACAAAGTGGTTATCACGGCGACCCAGATGATGGAGTCCATGATCACCAATCCGGTGCCCACGCGCGCCGAGGTCAGCGACGTAGCCAATGCCGTGCTGGACGGCACCGACGCGGTGATGCTGTCGGCCGAAACCGCCGCTGGCAAATATCCGCTGGAAACAGTGGTGGAAATGGCCAAGATCTGTCTGGCCGCCGAGGGCGGCGATCCGGTCAAGCTGGACGCCGATTTCAGCGGCAAGTTTTTCCACCGCATTGACCAGTCGATCGCCATGGGCGCGCTGTTCACCGCACACCACCTGGGTGCCAAGGCGATCGTGGCCATGACCGACAGTGGCTCGACCGCGCTGTGGATGAGCCGCCATCTGATCCATGTGCCGATTTATGCCCTGACCTCGAAGGTGGTGACGCAGCGCCGCATGACGCTGTACCGCAATGTGCGCCCGCTGCTGATGGACACCAGCGCCGACCGCGATACCGCGCTGGCCGACTCGGAGAGCTACCTGAAAACCCGTGGCATTGTTCAGCGTGGCGACATATACGCCATCACCTGTGGCGAGCCCATGGGCGCGCCTGGCGGCACCAACATGCTCAAGATCTGTCAGGTTGGTTGAAGCTTTGCCGGGGCCTGGAAGTTAGAATCCCGGCAGGATAAAGTTACCAAGCGGTTACCAATCGGGCCGCGCCTGTTCAATCACTTTTCGAGACTCTCAATATGGCACTCGTTTCCATGCGTGAACTTCTGGACCATGCAGCCGTCAACGGCTATGGCATTCCGGCTTTTAATGTGAACAATCTGGAGCAGGTGCAGGCTGTCATGGCTGCTGCCGACGCGGTCGGAGCCCCGGTGATTCTGCAAGCCAGTGCGGGCGCGCGCAAATATGCCGGTGAAGCCTTCATCAAGCACCTGATTGCGGCCGCTGTGGAAGCCTATCCGCACATTCCGCTGGTGATGCACCAGGACCACGGCCAGAGCCCGGACGTCTGCCAGGGGGCCATCAACCTGGGCTTCAGCTCGGTGATGATGGACGGTAGCCTGGAGGCCGACGGCAAGACCATCGCCAGCTACGAGTACAACATTGAAGTGACGCAAAAAGTGGTGGCCCTGGCGCACGCTGCCGGTGTCACCGTGGAAGGCGAACTCGGCTGCCTGGGTTCCCTGGAAACCATGAAGGGCGACAAGGAAGACGGCCACGGCACCGACGCCACCATGACCATGGACCAGCTGCTGACCGACCCGGAGCAGGCTGCCGACTTCGTTCAGCGCACCCAGCTCGATGCCCTGGCCATTGCCATCGGCACCAGCCACGGCGCCTACAAGTTCACGCGCAAGCCCACGGGCGACATTCTGGCGATTGGCCGCATCCAGGAAATCAACCGCCGCCTGCCCAATACCCACCTGGTGATGCATGGCTCCAGCAGCGTGCCGCAGGACCTGCTGGCAATCATCAACCAGTACGGCGGCAAGATGAAGGAAACCTACGGCGTGCCGGTGGAAGAAATCCAGAAGGCCATCAAGTTCGGCGTGCGCAAGATCAATATCGACACCGACATCCGTCTGGCCATGACCGGCGCAGTGCGCAAGTTCCTGGCCGAAAATCCGGAAAAATTCGATGCCCGCGAATGGCTCAAGCCGGCCCGTGAAGCCGCCATGAAGCTGTGCAAACAGCGCTACATGGAATTTGGCTGCGAAGGCCAGGCCGGCAAAATCAAGGGTGACAGCCTGTCCGTGGTGGCAGGCAAATACAGCCGGGGCGAATTGGCACAAGTCGTGCACTAAGCCCTGGGGACTACTTTAATTGGCAACGAAATGACATCAGCACTGCATACCTCCGCTCTCTCCCTGCCCTTGCTTGCCCGTGGCAAGGTGCGTGACAACTACGCCGTGGGGGAGGACCGCATCCTGATGGTGGCGAGCGACCGTTTGAGTGCCTTTGACGTGATCATGGGTGAGCCAATTCCCGGCAAAGGTGCCTTGCTGACGCAAATGGCGTTGTTCTGGTTCGAGCAGCTCGGACCGCGCGGTGCCAATGTCTGCCCCAACCACCTCACCGGCGAAAGCCCGGAGAGCGTGGTGCTGCCGCATGAAGTGGCCCAGGTCACCGGGCGCTCCATGCTGGTCAAGCGCCTGCGCCCGCTGCCGGTGGAAGCGGTGGTGCGCGGTTACCTGGCTGGCAGTGGCTGGAAGGAATACCAGGAGTCCGGTGCCGTCTGCGGCGTGGCTTTGCCGCCCGGTCTGAAAAACGCCTCCAAGCTGCCGACGCCCATCTACACCCCGGCGGCCAAAGCCGCAGTGGGTGACCACGACGAGAACATCACGTTTGAACAGACCGTGGACATGATCGGCCTGGAGCTGGCGACCCAGATTCGCGACATCAGCCTGCGCATTTACCAGGTGGCCGCCGAAATTGCCTTGCGCAAGGGCATCATCATTGCCGACACCAAGTTTGAGTTTGGTCTGGACAAGGATGGCACCCTGACCCTGATGGACGAGGTGCTGACGCCCGATTCCTCGCGCTTCTGGCCGCAGGAAAGCTACCAGGAAGGCACTAATCCGCCGAGCTACGACAAACAGTTTGTCCGCGACTGGCTGGAACAGGCCCAGGTAGACGGCAAGCCCTGGAGCAAGACCCCGCCGGCGCCGCGTGTGCCGAACGAGGTGATTGCCAAGACCGCCGCCAAGTACCAGGAAGCGCTGACGCGGCTGACGACCTGAACCGCGCCAGACCTTAAGCCGCAGTCGCCAAAGGGGTGGCCACAATGGGCGGGCTTTCTTGAAGGGGGCTGGCCACAGCAAGTTCCCGCAGCACCGGCTGGCTTGCGGGGGCGCCAAATTGTGGCAGGGCCTGCACCAGTTGCACTGCCGCATGCTGCGCGCCATCGACCGTGGAGCGGGTGTGGCGCGCGGCGGGTTTTTCCGGCGCGCGGCGCAGCGCGCCTATGACTTTCCAGGTCCACCATGCCGTGCCTATGGGTTCGTCGGCAAAGTTGGGAAATTTGCTGGGCTTGGTGGTGCTGTTGACACGGATCGGCGTGAACGGGTTGATCGACTTTTTCCAGCCATACATGTACTGCACGCCCCACGGCTGCTCGGGCGCGCCGGAGGGCTGGGCGCGGGCGTAATAACGCAGGGTATAGCCCTGCCAGGCCGCGTCATAGGGCAGCCAGGCGGAGGTGGTGGCGGTGAGCGCCGCCAATTCGGCCAGCACCCAGTACGGGCCGAAGGGCGCGGCGGACAGACCGCCGATCAGAAGCACCGCGGTTTTGAATAACTTGCTGTCGCTGGAGTAGGAAAAGGCCGGAATGTGCGCCTGAATTTCCACGCGACTGCCGTCGTGAAACTCAAAGCGCCGGTGGTGGCTGTTGTCGGCAATGGGTTCGCCGTATTGGAAAAACTGTGCCTGTATGCCCCAGTCGGCCTGGTATCCGCTCTGGTAGGAATATTTGCGCAAGGCCCAGGGCACCGCCATGGTGCTGCCGCTTGGGCCGGGGACTGTGTTGCTGCTTTTACTGCTCTTGCTGTGTTGGGGCGCAAGGACGGGCGGGCTGGGCTGGGCGGACAGTGCAGGCATGGCGTACTCCTGGGGGAAAAGCAGGACCGTGGGCGGAGGCCGACGATACCGGTACGCTTGGCGGCAGCTCGGTGCCAATTGTTAGTTTTGAACTTTTCCCGCGCCGCAGCCTGCGCCCCGCAGGGCGCCGGCCTTTAGTTCAGCGCCATGCTGAGTTTGCGCCGGTAGGCCGACACCAGCTGCGCTTGCGGGTCCTGCTCGGCCACCGCCTTGCTGGCCAGCTCGATACCGCCCGCACTTTTGCCGGTGGCCTGCGCGTCCACCTTGGGTTTGGGCGGGCTCAGCAACTCCAGGATGGCGACGATGGATTTGCGCGGCACTTCCTTGTTCCAGGTTTTGTCGCGCATCACGATTTCCAGCAGTTCGTCCATGGCGGCGGTCCAGTCGCCGCCGACCATCAGCACGCGGGCCTTGGCCAGCCGGGTGTCAAAGTCGCGCTTGTTGGCGGCAATCAGGGCATCGAACTGGGCGCTGTCCCAGGTACCGCGCGGGTCGCTGGCAACGAACTGGATAGCGTGGATGAATTGTTCCAGTGCGTCGAAGCGCAGCTGGCGCGGAATGGCGGCCAGCGCCGGCGCCAGGGCGGCTTCGGCGTCCTCGATCATGTCGTTTTCAATCAGCAACTTGACGTAGTCATAGCGTGCGTCGTCGTTGCCCGGGTTGATGCTCAGGGCCTCGTGCAATTTGTGCAGCGCGGCATTCGGGTCACCGGCCTGCAGCAGCGCTTGCGCGTCTTGCAGTTCGTCCTGGGCCGCTTCTTCCGCTGCCGATGGCAGGTGTTTGTTGAGGAATTCCAGGATTTGGCTTTCCGGGATGGCGCCCATGAAACCGTCCACCGGCTTGCCGTCCATGAGCAGGACACAGGTCGGGATGCTGCGAATGCCGAACGCCTGGCTCAGCTGCTGTTCTTGGTCGGAATCGATCTTGACCAGTTTGAAGCGGCCCTGGTAGTCGGCTTCCACTTTTTCCAGCAAGGGTCCGATGACCTTGCAGGGGCCGCACCAGGGCGCCCAGAAATCCACCAGAACCGGTACCTGGTGTGACGCGGCGACGACTTCGGCGTCGAAATTTTCGATGGTGACGTTGATCATGGAGGAAAGCTCTGGGTGAAACCGTAAAATTCGGGGATGAAAAATATTCAAGTTGGCGTGGTCATGGGCTCCAGTTCCGACTGGGACACCATGCAGCATGCGGTCGCTATTCTCCAACAGTTTGGTATCCGTTTCGAGGCACGCGTAGTTTCCGCACACCGTATGCCGGACGAAATGTTTGCGTATGCGCAGAGCGCAGCGGAGCGCGGCCTGCGCGCTATCATTGCCGGTGCCGGTGGTGCGGCGCACCTGCCGGGCATGCTGGCGGCCAAGACCACGGTGCCGGTGCTGGGCGTGCCGGTGGCCAGCAAGCATCTGCATGGCGTGGACTCATTGCACAGCATTGTGCAAATGCCGCGCGGCATTCCGGTGGCCACCTTTGCCATCGGCGACGCCGGGGCGGCCAATGCGGCGCTGTTCGCGGTGGCCATGCTGGCCAATGAAAACCCGGATTTGCGTCTGGAGCTCGACGCCTACCGGCGCGACCAGACCCAGGCTGCCACCAATATGCATTTGCCGGTGACCGGCAGCCCGGTTTGATGTCCGAGGCCTTGTTGCCAGGGGCGCTGCCGGCGGCGGGGGCCAGCGAAATGACCCTGGGCGTGATGGGCGGTGGCCAGCTCGGGCGCATGTTTGTGCACGCTGCCCAGCGCATGGGTTATTTCACGGCGGTGCTGGACCCGGACCCGCTGAGCCCGGCCGGCCGTGTCAGCCACCACCACATCCAGGCCGGCTACACCGATGCGGCCGGTTTGCAGCAGCTGGCGGCACTTTCCTGCGCCATTACCACCGAGTTTGAAAATGTGCCGGCACCGGCACTGGCCGAACTGGCGCGGCTGCGCCCGGTGGCTCCGGCCGCAGCGGCGGTAGCGATAGCGCAGGACCGGGCCGATGAAAAGGCGCATTTTGTGCGTTGTGGCGTGCCCTGCGCGCCACATGCCGTGATCGCTTCGGCGCAACAACTGGCAGCCGTCCCTGACAGCCTGCTGCCTGGCATTCTGAAAACGGCGCGCATGGGTTATGACGGCAAGGGCCAAGTGCGGGTGCGCAGCCAGGCCGAACTGGCGCAGGCCTGGAACGCCTTGCAGCAAGTGCCGTGTGTGCTGGAAAAAATGCTGCCCCTGCAGATGGAGTGCTCGGTGATCGTGGCGCGCAATGCCGCCGGTCAGTGCGTGCATTTGCCGCTGCAGCGCAATCTGCACCGCGACGGCATTCTGGCTGTTACCGAAGTTTACGAAGGCAATGTGCCGGCGCCGCTGGCCGCGCGCGCGGTTGCCGCTGCCGAGTCGATTGCCCACGGACTGAATTACGTCGGCGTGCTGTGCGTTGAATTTTTTGTGCTGGAAGCGCCGGCCTCCGGTGACGCCGACCTGGGCCGGCTGGTGGTCAACGAAATGGCACCACGCCCGCACAACAGCGGCCATTACAGCGAAGACGCCTGCGATGTGTCGCAATTTGAATTGCAGGTGCGCACACTGGCCAATTTGCCGCTGGTGCCGCCGCGCCAGCACAGCCCTTGCATCATGCTCAACCTGCTTGGCGACCTGTGGCCCGAAGGCGGCGTGCCGCCCTGGGAGCAGGTGCTGGCGCTGCCGGGCACGCATCTGCATCTGTATGGCAAGCAGCGCGCCGCCAAGGGGCGCAAGATGGGCCATCTGAATGTCACGGGCGCCAGCGTGGCCGAGGTGCGCGCCACGGCACTGCAGGCGGCACAGATTCTTGGCATTGCCGGATTCTGAATGCGCACTACACCGTGTATTTTGTCGGCCGACGATGCGCCAGCCCGCAGCGCCTGTGCTGCCGCCCTGCGCGCCGGCAAATTGATCGGGCTGCCCACCGAAACTGTTTACGGTCTGGCTGCCGATGCCGACAATGCGGCGGCGGTGGCGGCGATTTTCAGCGCCAAAGGGCGTCCGGCGGACCACCCGCTGATCGTCCATGTGGCGGCGTTTGACGGCGGTATGGGGGGCGTGGCGCACTATGCCAGCGCGGTGCCGGCCTTTGCGCACCAGCTGATGGCGGCGTTCTGGCCCGGTCCGCTGACCCTGATTCTGCCGCGCCGGGAGGGTGTCGGCGCGGTAGCGGCGGCCGGCCAAAATTCGATTGGTTTGCGTTGCCCGGCGCACCCAGCGGCGCAGGCCTTGCTGTCGGAACTGCGCAAGCCGGTGGCCGGTGTGCCGGTGGTTTGGGGGCTGGCGGCACCGAGCGCGAACCGTTTTGGCCGCGTCAGTCCGACCACTGCGGCGCATGTACAGAGCGAATTCCAGGACGTGTTGGGCGCAGAACTGAAGGTGCTCGATGGCGGGCCATGCCAGGTCGGCATTGAATCCACCATCGTGGATTGCACGCGTGGCGTGCCGGTATTGCTGCGTCCGGGCGGCATCACCAGTGCCCAGGTGGAGGCCGCGTGCGGTCGCCCGCTGGTGGCGCCGCAAACCCTGGAAGCCCAGGGCCAGCAGGCACCGCGCGCCTCTGGCACGCTGGCCTCGCACTATGCGCCGACAGCGCAGGTCCGCTTGATGGACGGTGCGGCCTTGCAAAAGGCGCTGGACCTGTTGGCCGGCGATGCCAGTGCGGCGCTGACGCCGCGCATTGCGGTGTATGCGCGCACCACGTTGAAGACGTCTTCGCCCCTGGTGGCGTTGCGCCGCATGCCGGGTTCGGCCGAAGTCACGGCCCACGAACTGTTTTCGGTGCTACGCGAGCTCGATGCCTTGCGCGTCCAGCTGATCTGGGTAGAGACACCCCCGGCCGATCTGGCCTGGGACGGCGTGCGTGACCGCCTGCAGCGCGCAGCCGCCTAGTGGCATTGCGCTAACCGCCAGCTCACTTGCTGTCGTTGGCAGTCCAGTCAATCAGCGCGTCCATCACCGCACGCGCCGCTTCGCTATTGGCATTGGCGTGGTTGATCAGCGCCACCAGCACATAGCGCTTGCCGCTGCGGCCTTCGACATAGCCGGCGCGTGCCAGCACCCCATTCAGCGTGCCGGACTTCAGGTGGGCACTGCCCGGACGGCGCGTCTGGTAGCGCTTCAGGGTGCCGTCGACACCGCTGATGGGCAGTGAGCTCATCAATTCCGACATAAAGGGCGAGTTGTACGCCACGCGCAGCAGACGCCCCAGGCTTTCGGCGCTGATGCGGTCCTGGCGCGACAGGCCGGCGCCGTTTTCTATCAGTGGCGCCTCGCCGCCAATGCGATCCTTCCACCAGGACTGCAGCACACTGCGCGCCGCCTCGAAGCCTACGCCATCGCTGCCGGCAGTGCCAGGCGCCTCGCGGCCCAGGGTCAGAAACAACTGTTCGGCCATCACGTTATTGCTGAACTTGTTGATGTCCCGGATGATCTCCGCCAGGGCTGGCGAACTGCTTTCCATGGCCGGCGGTCGGGCCAGCAAGGCCTGGGGCACCAGGCCATCGCGTACTACGCCGTCGAGCTTGCCGCCCATGCTTAGCCACAGCCCCTGCACGGCGCGGGCGGCAAAGCGGGTCGGGTCCGCATACGCCACCGGCCAGACCTTTTCCCCGCAGCTGGCCGGATACTGGCCGAGCAGGCGAATCTGCAAGGGATTGGAGAAGTCGGCCTTGAGCTGCGCCCGGTAATCGCCACAGGGGCCGCCGACCAGCGCCACACTGGCTTGGGTCTGCACGCCATACAGCGGCGGGTCGTATTGCACCAGGGCGCGCTGGTCGGAAAGCGCCGGGCTGATCGTCAGCAGCAACGACTTGTAGTTGATCAACAGCGCGTCCGGGCTGGCGTTGTAGGGACGCAGCGGCTCACCGTCAAAACGTGCCGGGTCGCTGTCATTCAAGGTGAAGGCGCTGTGGTCGAGCACGATGTCGCCATGGATCTGCAGTACCCCCAGGCCTTGCAGACGGCGCAGCAGCAACCACAGGCGTTCCAGCACCAGCTTGGGGTCGCCCTGGCCCTTGATATAGACATTGCCTTGCAGCACGCCGTTGTGCAGCGTGCCTTCCAGGTAGACCGGGGTGCTCCAGCTGAAGGCCGGTCCGAGCAAGTCAAGGCCGGCGTAAGTGGTCACCAGCTTCATGACGGAGGCCGGGTTGCGGGCAAGCTCGGCCAGGTGGCTCAGGCGCGCGGGTGCGCGGCTGTCGCGCTCGGCGTCCAGCACCAGCAGCGACACCGCCTCGCGCGGAATTTTGGCGCGCAGCAGGGCGGCGTCGACTTCGACAGGAATCGGTTGCGCCTGGGCCAGCAGGCTGGCGCAGGCCAGGCCCAGTGTCGCGCAGGCGCGCAAAAAGCGGTACAGCATGCAGGCATTATCCGGGCAGCCCTGATAATCCAGCCATGCCTGTTTTCTCGCCCTCCATTGCTGTGCCGCCGGTGCCGCGTTTGTCCCCCCGCGTGCTTGGCGCACTGGCAGCGCTGGTGACGGTGCTGATCTGGACCGCCTTCATTGTGGTGGCGCGTGCCTCCGCCGATCCGGCGCGCGCGCCGCTGCTGACGCCCTACGATCTGGTGCTGACGCGCCTGCTGGGTGCCGGCCTGGTGCTGCTGCCGCTGGGCTGGTGGCTGAGCCGCCAGCAGCGCCGGCGCCAGGATTTTTCTGGTTCGCTCTGGGGCTTGTCGCCGCTGCCGCTGCGCACCACGCTGCTGACCGGCGTGTGTGGTGGCCTGTTGTATGCCATGGTCGCCTACAGCGGCTTTGTTTATGCGCCAGCGGCGCATGCCTCGGTGTTGCTGCCCGGTAGCCTGCCCTTGTGGACCAGCCTGCTGGCGCTGCTGCTGATGGGCGAGCGCATGACGCGCGCGCGTGCGCTGGGCCTGGCCTGCATCGTGGCCGGCGACCTGCTGGTCGGCGGAGGCAGTCTGCTGCACGCGCTGGATGGCAGCGGCGTCTGGCGCGGCGACCTGCTGTTTGTCGTTGGCGCCCTGGCCTGGGCCACGTACAGCGTGCTGGTGCGCAAGCTGGCGCTGGCGGCGGTACAGGCGACCACGGCGATCACCGTGTTTGCCTTTCTGGTTTATGTGCCGGCCTATCTGTTGCTGCTATTGGCTGGCCTGGTGCCGGGCCATTTTTTTACCGCTCCCTGGCATGACATCGTGTTGCAGATGGCGATGCAGGGCCTTGGTTCGGTGGTGGTGTCGGGGATCACGTTCAACCTCATGATTCGCTATTACGGACCGGTGCGTTCGACCATGCTGACGGCGCTGGTACCCGGTTTGTCGGCGCTGTCGGCGGCACTGTTGCTGGACGAGCCGCTGCCCTGGAATGTGCTGAGCGGCCTGACCCTGGTCACGCTGGGCATTGTGTTCGGGGTGCGCAAGGTGGGGAGTGCCAAACCATGAAACTGCTGGCTTTTGATACCAGTACCGATACCTTGTCGATTGCCGTGCAGCGCGGCACGGGTGCCGCAGCACAGTGCTGGCAGTACCAGGGTGCCGGCGGCGCACAGGCTTCCGCGGCCCTGATCGCCACGGTGTTGGACCTGCTGCAGCAAGCCCAGCTGAAGCTGGGCCAGCTTGACGCTATCTGTTTTGGCAGCGGTCCGGGTTCCTTCACCGGATTGCGCACCGCCTGTGCCGTGGCCCAGGGCCTGGCGTTTGGCGCCCAGGTACCGGTGTTGCCAGTCGATTCCCTGCTGGCGCTGGCCGAAACGGCGCGCCATGCGCAGCTGGCAGCGCAGGCGCAGGGCCAGGTAATGGCCTTGCTGGATGCGCGCATGGACGAAATGTACATGGCGCGTTTCGCTTTTGCTGGCGGCCACTGGCAGCGCCAGAGTGCCACCTGCCTGCTGCGGCCGGAGGCGCTGCAGCTGGATGCGCAAGCCGGGCTGAGCCTGGCTGGCAATGTGTTTGAGGTCTATGCCGGGCGCCTGGCATGGCCTGCCGGGACGCTGTGCCTGCCGGCCCTGCCGTCGGCCAGTGCCATGCTGCGGCTGGCGCCGGAAATGCTGGAACAGGGGCTGGCCGTGACGGCAGCACAGGCATTTCCGACCTATATCCGTGACAAGGTGGCGCAAACCACCGATGAACGCGCCGCTATCAAGGCCGCGCAAGCGGCGGCGGCGCAATCCGCATGACGTCTTCCAGCTTTTCGCCGCCCGTGCCCCCGCCCCAGGAAGTCGGCTTCGCACCGATGTGCGCCGAGCAACTGGATGCGGTGCTGCAGTTGGAGCTGCGTGCCTACGAACACCCCTGGGGCGAGCAGCATTTTCGTGATGTGCTGCAAAGCGGCTACCAGGCGCAGTTGCTGCTCGGCGGCGCCCAGCTGCTGGGCTATTTCGTCGCCATGAAGGGCGTCGATGAAGTGCATTTGCTGAACATGACGGTGGCGCCGCAAAGTCAGGGCCAGGGCTGGGCCCGGGTCATGCTGGAGGCGCTGGCGCTGTGGGCCCGTGGCCAGCAGGCGCAATGGCTGTGGCTGGAAGTGCGGCGCGGCAATGCGCGCGCTATCCACGTCTATGAAGCCCATGGCTTTCGCCAGGTCGGCGTGCGCCGGGCCTACTATCCGGCCGGACCGGGCCAGCGCGAAGATGCGCTGGTCATGAGTCTGGCGCTTTAAGGAATTTGACCCGTTATGGCTTTGCAATTGGATACCCGGCAACGTGCCATGCTGAAGGCCATGGGCGTGCACGTCTGGCTCCCCGGCACGGCGTTTTCACCGCCAGGCGGCGTCGCGGCAGTGCTGGCCACGGCGTCGGCAGCCGCGCCGGCAGCACTGCGCGCCACTCCGGTGCCAACGCAGGCGCCGGTGCCGCGTGGCGCTGCGCCCGTGACCGCCGCCGCTGTTCCCGCCCCTGTCACCGCTTCTGTCACTGCTTCGGCCGATCCCCTAGTGGCGCCGGCGCCGGCCCCCGTGGCCGTGCCGGCGGCAGCGGCCGATCTGGACTGGGCGGCGTTGGAGCAGGCGGTGGCCGGTTGCACTGCTTGTGGTTTGTGCGCAGCACGCAAGCACACCACCCTGGAGCCGCCGTCGGCGGCACTGAGCGGGCCCTGCGACTGGCTGGTGCTGGG
>CAIUDG010000122.1 GCA_903897925.1 uncultured beta proteobacterium
GCATCGGTGGTGAGCGTGACGGTAGGTGTTGGCGCAACCGTGTCCAGCACCGCCGAGGCGGTAGCGGTCGGCGAGACATTGCCGACCAGGTCGGTAAGCGTGGCGGAGACAGTGAGGGTGGCACCTTCAGCCGGCTTGGCCACAGTGGTGTCGTAATGGCCGGCAGCAATATCGGCGGCCGTCAGTACATGGGTCTGCGGCGTTACGCCATCGGTGATGGAGAGGGTTTCGCCAACCTTGGCACCGGTCGGCAGGCCGATGCGCACCGTGTCTGTGGTGCCGCCGCCTTGCTCTGCCGCGTTGATCACGCCGTCGTGGTTGCTGTCAGTGATCAGGGTCACTGTGGGCGCCGGTGCGACGGTATCAAGCACCGCCGAGGCGATGGCGGGAGCCGAACTGCTGCCCACCAAATTGGTGAGGGTGGCCGAAATGGTGAGTGTTGCGCCTTCTGCGGGTTTGCTTACCGTGGTGTCGTAATGTCCGATCGCGATGTCGGCATTGGTCAGGATATGGGTCTGTGTTGTCGTGCCATCGGTGATGGTCAGCGTTTCGCCCACTTTGGCCATTGCCGACAGACCGATGCGCACTGCCTCGCTCGAGGCACCGCCCTGTTCCGCGGCATTGATCACGCCATTTTGGTTGCCATCGGTCAGGATCGTGACCGTTGGCGTCGGCGAGGGGGTGTCAAGGCTGTTGTTGGTGCTGCTCAGGGTCGTGGCCGTGGCGACTGTGACGGCCGCGGCGTCTCTGCCAAGGGATGCCGAGTCCAGCACCTCGGCAATGCGGTCCAGTCGCACAAAGCTGTGGCCGCCGCTGGCATCGCCCCCGGTCAGACCGGCTGCGGTGGCTTCCAGTTCCTGTGACAGGTCGCCGTCGCCGGAAATAATGCGCGCCAACGTGCCAACGCCACTGTCCATGTCCTTGAGCGCCGACTCTGTCGCGTCCTCGTGCGCGGTGCCTAGCAGGTTGGCGTCTATCAATAATTCACGTTCTGTCGCCACTACCAGGGGTTCTGGCTGGTTCGGCAGCGCCACCTCAAGCCGACCGCCATCTTCGACGAATACGTGCTGGCCTTCCAGCAAGACATCGCCAAGTTTTAGCGCAATGCGGGAGCCATCAGCGGCTACCAGCCAAGCTTTACCCTCCAGGGCTGTGACGGTACCGTGGACTTGGGATGTAAATGAATTGCTTGCCATATCGGTCTTTAAAGTTGCTGGACGCAGTACGCCATGATTTTGTATAGATTCTGCACACTCATATAGCCACGTCTATTGGACTTGGGTACAGGTTGCCTATACGCAGATCAGAATATTTGGAGTAATAGCCATCTGGCCGGCCATAAGCGCCACCCTGAATGCAAATGGATTGATGCAAATCAATTTGGCTGCTGCCAGTGCCTGGCTGTGCCAGCGCGCAGGAATCTGGGTACAGTTGTCCTGCGGGGATGTTTGCGGTTTCGGTGACAACTATGGGGAAAGGCGTGTTGGCAATGTGTTTATCTGGTGATTTCAGTCAGGCAATGGTTCGCGGCAGCCTTGGCGCCAACGGCCAGCGCGTGGACTTTGGCGCCACGGTGTGAAGCGCTGTTCGCGCTACCGTTGACACATTCGACCCTGGCCCATGAAGACAAGATACCTGTTGCGCAGCCTGGCGGGATTGACCCTGTTGCTGGCGGTGACCGTGTATTGCGCGGTCAGCATGGACCTCATGCGCGCAAGTTATGTCCGCTTGTGGGGCAACGAAAGCGTCTCAAAATTTGACGCCTGGCAGGGCTTGGTTGCAGGATTGCAGGGCAGTGACGATAGCACCCGGATCCGTCGTATCAACGATTTTTTCAACCGCAAAATACTGTTTGCCGATTCCATCGATATCTGGCGTGACAAAGATTATTGGCCAACGCCGGCCGAGACCCTTGGCCGAGGCATGGCCAATTGCACTGGCTTTGCGCTGGCGAAATACTATTCGCTGCGACTCGCCGGAATGGACAGCGCCAAGCTGCGCCTGGTCTATGTGCGTGCGCAAACCGGACCCGCTGCGGCGGTGGCGCCAGTAGCGCACATGGTGGTAGCCTACTACGCGCAGCCCGATGTCGAGCCGCTTATTCTGGATAACCTGATCGCCGATGTCCGCCCGGCGTCGCGCCGCCCGGACTTGCGCCCGGTGTTCAGCTTTTCCGAATCCGGCATCTATGAACGTGTTGTTGACGCCACCTCGAACCCGGTTGCGAATACCAGTCGCTATTCAAAGTGGGAGTCATTCCTCAACAAGGCGACGGAGCAGGGTTTCCGCTAGGTGATACAAGTCTGAGGGCGATGCCGGCGTGTCGCGCGTATTCGGCGTCAGCAACTGGGACAACTATCGGTGGGCTTGTCCAGGTTGACTTTCATCAACTGGTCCGCATAGGACCAGGTTTCACGCCAGAGAAAGCGCGCCCGGCTGCTCCAGGACTGCACGCGGCTGGAATCCGTGGGCGCGGGTTGGGCACTCATGCCAAGTTCCTTGACGATGTACATCGCCCGCTTCATGTGCAGCGGGTCACTGACCAGCAGAATCGAATGAATGCCAGCCTGGTTCATGAGGTCGCGCGCCTGGACCAGATTTTCAAAGGTGGAGCGCGATTTGGTGTCGACCAGAATCACGCTGTCTGGAATACCTTGCAGTCGCGCGTATTCACGTCCCACCGCAGACTCAGACGGATAGCCCAGTACTGGCGTGCCACCGGTAAAAATCAAAGTTTTGACACGGCCCTGCTGGTACAGGCGAATGGCTTCGTTGATGCGTTCCTTGTAGATAGGAGACGGCCGGTTGCCCCAGGCCGCGGCCCCAAGTACCACTGCCGCCTGGGCTACCTGCCGGGTCGCTTCGCCGCTGTACATGACAATTTGCAAGGCCAGTACGCCAAACGCCATGGTGAGCGCGAGCAGGCACCCCATCAGGCTCCAAGCGCCGAATCGAAGAATAGCCAATGGCTTCATAGGTTGAGCAAAATTCAGTTGCTTGCTTTCTGCAGCCAACGCACAGAATTGCACGCACATGCCGGATAAGCTGTTGAGAACCAAGGCATTGCGGCAGTACTGTACTGCAGCAAGGCCTTGAGTGTAGCCAGGCGGTCCGGGTCTGCGCAAGCCGGCGCCAGGGTGGATCTGGTTTGCCGCCACGGACGCGGTATAACCGGCGTCTTGATCTAACGCTGCCAAAGGACTGACATGCTATCCGTAATATCCGTTCCTGGTCTGTTGGCCGCGCTGCTGCTGGCAGCAGGTCCGGCGTCTGCCGATGAATTGGTGATCGCGGTAGCGGCCAATTTTACGGCGCCGGTCAAGCGCATCGCTGCCGATTTCGAGCGGGACACGGGGCACAAGGTGCTGGCGTCGTTTGGTGCCACGGGGAAGTTTTATGCCCAGATCCGCAATGGTGCGCCGTTTGAGGTATTGCTGGCAGCGGATGACGAAACGCCGGCCAAACTGCTGCGCGAAAACCAGGCAGTGGCTGGCAGCCAGTTCACCTATGCGCTTGGCAAATTGGTGCTGTGGTCGGCCCAGCCCGGGCTGGTGGACGCGGCAGGCGCAGTCTTGCAGCGGGGGGCTTTTGCGCATTTGTCCTTGGCCGACCCCAAACTGGCGCCTTATGGTGCTGCCGGTATGCAAGCCATGCAGGCGCTGGGGGTGTATGACGCCTTGCAGAGCAAGCTGGTGACGGCGGAAAATATTGGCCAGGCCTACCAGTTCGTCAGCAGCGGCAATGCCGAACTGGGTTTTGTTGCCTTGTCCCAGGTACTCAAGGACGGAAAGATAGACGGCTCGTCCTGGCTGGTTCCGAGCCATTTGTACGCCACTATTCGCCAGGACGCAGTGCTGCTGGAGCGTGGCCGGGAGCACCCGGCGGCGCTGGCCTGGATGCGCTATTTAAAGGGTGACAAGGCGCGCGCCGTGATCAGGTCGTACGGCTATGAAATTCCCTGATAGTGCTGAATTCCCGCGCCGTTAAGCACTATTAGAACAATTAGAACTATTAGAAAGTTTCCCAGTCATCTTCCTCCCCCACCGGCTTGGCTTTTGCCGTTTTGGCAGGGGCTGGCATGGGCGCTTGTACAGGCGGGGGAACCGCTTTGGCAGCAGTGGCTGCGTGTGGTGCAGCTGCCGGTGCCGGTTTTTGTTTCGGCGCGGGTTTGGCGGAAGCCTGCGCACCAGCGCGACGTTCGTTGCCTATGAACGGTGTATTTCTGGGGCTGGCCGAGCGCACCGTGGTGCGGCGCAAGTTGTCACCGGCACCGAGTTTGAATACCGCCACGGTATCCACCAGTTCATTGGCCTGGGCTTTCAGGCTGCTGGCGGCGGCGGCCATTTGTTCCACCAGCGCCGCATTTTGCTGGGTTGCCTGATCCATCTGCGTGACCGCCTCACCGACCTGTGCCACGCCACTGGACTGTTCACTGCTGGCCGAGCTGATTTCACCGACCAGGTCACTGACCCGGCGAATCGAGCCGACCACCTCGGTCATGGTGGTTCCGGCTTCGTCCACCAGGGTGGTCCCTTGCTCGACCCGCTCCACGCTGGCGTTGATCAGGCTCTTGATTTCCTTGGCCGCTTCGGCACTTCGCCCGGCCAGCGAGCGCACTTCGCTGGCAACCACCGCGAAGCCACGGCCTTGTTCGCCTGCGCGTGCGGCTTCCACTGCAGCGTTCAGCGCCAGGATGTTGGTCTGGAATGCAATGCCATCAATCACACTGATGATGTCGGAGATTTTTCGGGACGAGTCGTTGATTTCCTTCATGGTTTCAACCACCCGGCCAACCACTTCGCCGCCGCGTACCGCCACGGTCGAAGCGCTGGACGCCAGTTGGTTGGCCTGGCGTGCGTTTTCGGCGTTTTGCTGCACCTGTGAGCTGAGTTCTTCCATGCTCGCGGCGGTTTGCTCCAGCGCACTGGCCTGGCTTTCGGTGCGTGCCGACAGGTCTTGGTTGCCCTGGGCAATTTCTGCGCTGGCCGTGGCGACACTCTCCGAGCCCTGGCGGACTTTGCCCACCACGGTGGCCAGGCCCTGGCGCATTTCGTCCAGCGCGCGCAGCAATTGGGCAGTTTCATCGCTGCCTTCGGCATGAATGGATACTGTCATGTCCCCCGAGGCGATTTCACGTGCCGAGCGCACGGCCTGTTCAATCGGCAGCGCAATGGCGCCAGATATGAACCAGCCGAGGGCCACAGCCAGTGCAATTGCCAGTACGGCAATCACCAGCAACCAGGTTTTGGCGGAGGCATAGACCGATTGCGCACTGACCCAGACATCCTGTGCCTGTTTGGAGTTGATTTCCCCGAGCTTCTTGGTATCGCTAAAGGCGGCATTGAAGGCCTGCGAGCTTTCAGATGTGTATATCTTCTGCGCCTCTTCGGAGCCTTCGGCGCCCTTGCGCGAAATTGGCCGCAGTTTGTCCCACACGGCGTACCAGGTATCGCGGTGCTGCCTGAAGGCATTCAGGGCTTCGATTTCCTCTGGTGAATCGAATATCTTGGTTTCGGCGGCGTCCATGTCGGCCAATTTTTTGCGGGCTGCCGCGATGCGTGATTCCTGGGCGTCCATTTCGGCGTCGTTCACTGACATGACATGGCGCGCTTCGGCGCGCCGAATCTCGCCGATCAGGTCGCGCATGGCCGCCGCTGTTTCAACGCTTGGCAGGTTGTTGGTCGCAATCGCCTCAGTGGAGCTGTTGACCAGCTTCAATTGCGCCAGTGCCGTGATGCCGAGAAAGACCAGCATGGCAACGATGACGGCGAAGCCAGCACCGATTTTGGTGGCGATTTTGAAGTGTGACAAATTCATATTTGTTGGTCTTTCGTGTACCCGTTGACTTTATTGAGTTTGTTGAGTTTGCCAAGGCAAATCCCGCCCAATATAGCGGAGGGTGTATACGTCGGCAAGTGCTGACTGACTGAAGCTGTGAATAGTCTGACCCAGGTGCCAGGGTAAATACCAGGGCAGTGGTGGCGCCGGCGCAGATTAAGGCTGTGTTTGAAGAATGAGCTGTTGCAGGCAAGCCGACAGGACTTCCTTGCTGAAGGGTTTGGTCAAAAAGTCATTCATGCCGGCTTCCAGGCAGGCGTCCTTGTCGGTTTGCATGGCGTTGGCGGTCAGGGCAACAATCGGTGTATCGGCGTTTGGTCCATGGCCGCTGCGTATTGCGCGGGTGGCTTCAAAGCCGTTCATGACCGGCATTTGAACGTCCATCAGAATCAAGGCAAAAGGCTGGCGACTGGCGGCTTCCACGCCCTGTAGTCCATTGGCGGCCAATACGACCTGGTAACCCAGGCGCTCCAGCAGCACGGTGGCCAGCTTTTGATTGATCGGGTGATCTTCCACCAGCAGGATGATCGGCGCGGCAGCGACTGGCGCCGCAATTGGCGTGATCGGCTGGACTGGCGCTGGCGGGCTGGCCTTGGTTTGACTGGCATTGTTGGGGTTGCTTGCCGTAGCCATCGGTGCTGGTGCTGGTGCGCCCGCCTGTGGTGCTTGTGGCTGGATGGCCGGAAGCGGCAGCTGAAACCAGAAGCAGCTGCCCTGGCCCAGGGTACTCTGCACTCCCAGGGTCCCATGCATACCTTCCACCAGTTTTTTGCAGATCACCAGGCCCAGGCCGGTGCCGCCAAAGATGCGCGAAGTGGAGGAGTCCACCTGCACAAAGCTGGAAAATAGTTTGTCCAGGTTTTCCTTGGCAATGCCGATACCGGAGTCCTGGATTTCAAAGCGCAATCCGCCCGGGATGGAGAGGATGCGAATGCAAACCTCCCCCTGGCTGGTGAACTTTACGGCGTTGCCGACCAGATTGAACAGCACTTGCCGCACGCGGTGGCTATCACCCAAATAGCTGTGGCACAAGTCGGCTGGCTGCACCACGCGAATCGCCAGCCCCTTGTCGTGGGCACGGATACCCAGCCCGCCAACCACGGAGTCCAGCAGCTCCGCCAGGGCAAAGGGGTGGAAGTCGAACTCCATGTGGCCGGCTTCAATTTTTGACAGATCCAGAATGTCATTGATGATGGCCAGCAGCGCCTCGCCGGAATAGACAATATTGCGCGCATAGCCTTCGTGTTCCGGGCTGAGTGTGCCGTCGAGCAGCAGACCGGCCATGCCTAGCACCCCATTCATGGGCGTGCGAATCTCATGCGACATATTCGCCAGGAACTGGCTCTTGGCGATATTCGCCTGCTCGGCAACGATTTTTTCTGCTTCCAGGTCGCAGTGGAGTTTGTCGGCGGCAATCAGCGAGCGCAACAGCAGATAGAGCAGCACGACAGTGAGCGCACTGACGATGCCGGCCCCCGCCAACACCATGTGGGTGCTGGAGTGGTAGGGTGCCAGCACATCCTGCATGTGTTCGCCAACCACATAATTCAGGCCATACTGCTGGTCCCGAAAGTAACCATACATGCGCTCTATGCCATCGGTGCTGGCGACCCGGTGGAAGGTGCCGGACAAGGGCGCGTCCGCTACCAGATAAGGCGTGTCTTTGATGACCATGCCGAGCGCGCCTTCATTGGAAGGGAAGCGCGACATGATTTCCCCGGTGTCGCGTACCAATGTCACGACGCCGGTGCGCTGCACACCCAGGGTCTGGGAAAAATCGGTGAACAGGTCCGGGCTGATGGATACCACCAGCACGCCCTCAAAATGCCCATTCAGCAGGATTGGTCGGGTGAACTGCAAGGACCACTTGCCGGATACCTTGCCTTTGAGCGGTTTGCTGATGAACAGATGGTCCAATAGCGGGGCGTCGCGGTGCACGGTAAAGTGCTCGCGATGGCTGAGGTCGATGCGTTCAGTGGAGCTTGCCAGGTTGGAGAAGGCCAGCATGCCGTCCCGGTCGATTACCGACACCTGAAACGTCAGGTCCTTGAGGTTTTCCTGGCTATTTTGAATACCCTTGACGAAAGCGCTGCGGCTTTCCAGCCAGTGCGGACGCAGGTCGAGCATGAGTTCGTCGATGCGCTTGATGGTGGAGCGCGTGTATTCGGCAAATACCCTGGCCTGCACCGAGTTCTTCACCTCCGCTTCGTGCAGAGAACTGGACCGACTGCGTTCCAGCTCCAGCAGTGCCGCACCCCAGATGCATACCAGGCAGAGCAGGCCAACGGCACCTACTTTGAGTCTTAATCTTCTGACTGCTGGAGTTTCAGTCGTCCAAAACAGCATGTCCCCATCCTTTGCCAAGCCGGTGCACCAGGGCTGCGCCTGCAGCCATTCGCGCTGGCCGGCCTTGTACGAAACCCCTGGTCCTCATTCCCTGTGGCGCTATTGTCCTCCGCGCTGGTGAAATATTGGCTGTTGGCGCGCAATATCCTGGCGCATAGGCGCTAATTTTTCACGCTTAAGTCAATACAGGAACGGTTGCGGCCCTGGGCCTTGGCCCGGTACAGGGCCTGGTCGCTGCGTTGCAGCAGTGCATCGGCGCTTTCTTCTGGCCGCCATTGGGCCAGGCCAGCGCTGACAGTGACGCCTTGTGGCAACTCCGGCATGCTCAGGTTTTCTATCCCCTGGCGCATGCGTTCGACCAGCGTCCAGGCCTGGTCAATGGCCGTTTCCACCATCAGCACTACAAACTCTTCGCCGCCATACCGGCCGACAAAGTCGCTCTGGCGCAAGCTGCCGCTCAGGCTGTCGGCTATTCGCTTCAGTACCATGTCGCCGAATTTGTGGCCATACTGGTCATTTATCGCCTTGAAGTGGTCGACGTCAAAAAATACTGCGGTAATGCTGCGCTTATAGCGCTGGGCGCGCACGATCTCTTCGTCGATGCGCTGGTCAAGCAACCGGCGATTGCCAACGCCGGTGAGCGGGTCGGTCAGCATCAGGCGCTCGAGTTCGCTCCGGGCGGCTATTTCGGAGCTCATGGAGCGCGACAGCACATAACTGATGCCCACTGCGAAAGCCGAAATCAGCAGAGTTACCACGCACAGAATCCGGGTCTGCAGGACCCAGGATGCCAGCATGTCATCCATGCCCTTGGTGACAACCAGCACCAGCGGATAGTTCCCTGACTGGGCGTGCGAGACCATACGGGTGACGTGGTCCAGCGGGCTTTGCTGGCTTGTGAAGATGCCTTTGGGCTGCACGCTCAAATAGTTCTTCCAGTCAGCACTTTGCGCAATTGAGATGCCTTCCAGCGTGTCGCTCATCGGGCTTCGGAACAGCAAGGTGCCGTCGTTGCGGAAAACGGCGATGCTGCCAGACGGCTTCAGACGTTGGCCTTCAAAGGCGTTGGCGATGCGGTCGAGTTCAATTGCCGCGAATAGTACGGCTATATTGCCGCCTGATTTTTCAATCGGCACAGAGATTGGAATCCCCCATTTGCCGGTGACCCGGCTGATAACCGGATTGGCAATATAGAAACCCTTGTGGCTACCTGATTGCTCGCGAAAGTAGTCACGGTCGTTGACTTTGGTGTGGTGGGTTTGGCCATGGTCGGGTATATAGCGCAGTTCACCTTCGCGTGTGACCAGGCGCAAATCCACCAGGTTGTCTGAGGCATTGCGCAGTTTTTCCACCAGCCGGATAAATTCTGCCGAAGTGGCGGGATCTTCCGTGGGATGGTTGGCAATCCAATCGCTGGCTACCAACAGGGAGGTATTGGCCTGCTGAAATAGCGCCTTGGTTTGCTCTTGTACGGCATTGGTCAGCTGTTCAAGAATCCGTGCGTTGGAGGTCAGCACACTGGAACGCTCCCACAGCGACCACAGAATGGCGCAGGTCCACAGGCTCAGCAAAAAGCCGCATAGCATGGCCCAGACGATGCGGTGATTCCTGGAATTCAAGTCGAGTTTGAGTTTGGGCATTATTGCCAGCATCCGCGTGACCCCATGATTATTCTTATTTCGCCTGGTGCGCTATTAGCCAACTCCCATAAGTATAAGAACATTCCTATATGTAGCTTAATCCCTTGCCTATATCTATTGGCCGGCTGGGACCGCAGAATAGCCCGCTAGCGAATGGCGTGCGACGGTTGATTGCGCTCCAGAAGGGAACGATGATGGGGATTGATTTGTCCGCACCGCGCAGCGTGCAACTTCAACGCGGTGCGCAACTGCCCGCGCCAGCGGCGGGTTGCGTCTGGCGCCTGGAGTCGGGGGCCTTGCGCCTGCACAAAGAACACTCCTGTAACTCGGAAGCGCTGGTCAGTCTGGCCTTGCCGGACGATTTGATCGGCGTGGAGCGCCGCGTCGGCTTGCCTTTGCCTATGCTGGGATTGGCGATTCTGCCGGCCACGCTGGCGGAGCTGCCGGTGGCAGACGCCGAGCTGCCTGCGCTTGTGAAATCTGCCTATATGTGTGCTTTGCAGCGCAGTGCCGACATGGTGGTGCTGCGTGGCGGCCCGGTGCCCAACCGGGTGCGCCACTTGCTGCTGTTGATTGCCGAGGGGCAACGCAAAGACGCTGGTCCGGTGGATATTGCACTGCCCAGCCTGCGCGATATTGCCGACATTGTCAGCACCACGCGCGAGACTGCCTCGCGTATTTTGGGTGGACTCAAGAAGCACGATCTGTTGCACGACCGCAAGGCCAAGGCTGGCCACTTGAAGGTGCCCGATTTGCGCCTATTCAGTGCTGCACCGGGGATGACCTGCAGCACCCAGTTGGCAACGGAACGGCTAAGCCGCCTCTATCTCTCTTAGCGCCTAGCGCCTGGTGTTAGCGGCTAACGCAGTCTGAATGACCGCGAATGGCCGCAATGGTTCGTCTGCCGCTGTGCCGCTGGGCGGTGGCAGACGCGCACCTACATCCGCCGCGCGCGGGCCTGCGATGGCCATCGCTACGGAAATCTTTCCCGCAAATCTAAATAATTGTTAATTGAGAACGATTCTCATGTATGATTCGGCAATGCGAATAATTCGCAATAGCATTGAACCAACCCTATCAATCGTTTGGAGTTTCGGTAAATGAATACCTCTGCCGCTTTTACCCTGGCTTTGTCCGCGTCGCTGCTTCTGGGCGGCACGGCACAGGCCGAAGACTATGTTCTAACCCTCAAGAACCACGCCTTCATGCCGCGGGAATTGGTGCTGCCAGCGGGGCAGCGCGTAAAAATTACTGTGCGCAACCAGGACGCAACGCCGGCAGAGTTTGAAAGCAGCGATCTGAACCGTGAAAAAGTAGTCGCCGCGAATAGCGAAATCAATGTATTCGTCGGCCCGCTGGACCCCGGGCACTATGGTTTTTTTGACGATTTCCACCGTGACACCACCACGGGCGTGATCGTCGCCAAGTGAGCGCGCAGCGCCACACCCGCACGCCAGACCAGTTCTGTTAAGTCTTATTCATTCGCCCTTTCGCACCATGTCCACTACCGCGTATACCTCCAAGTTCAAACATTTGCCGGCAACCGCCGCCGGTATCGTGCTTTGCGCCGCCATGCAAAGCAGCTTTGCCTTCGGACTCGACGAAGTTTATTCACCGAACGCCGAATACGGAGAGGTTTCGCTGGAGCTTGCCCATGCGCGCTCTTTCGACGGCAATCCGGCCAAAGACGGCGCCAAAGTCGGGGAACTCACACTCGAAGCCGGCGTCAGCCCGCGTGTGGTGCTAGCCGTCAGTGGTGAGTATTCCGCCGATCCGGGCAACGCCATGCAGCTGGATGCCCAGCAGATTGAAGGGCGTTACCAGTTTTTCGAACCCGGTGAGCAGTGGCTCGACCTCGGTGCCCTGATGTCCTATTCGTTTTCCAAACAGACCGGTACGCCGGACGCGCTGGAAGTGAAATTGCTGTTGCAAAAAGATGTCGGCAAATTCACCCATACTGCCAACATCGGCTTTTCCCAGAACGTTGGTACCTTTCCCAATCTGACCGACGAAGCCGACTACAGCTTTATTTGGAGTACCCGCTATCGCTACAGCGAATCGTTTCAGCCCGGCTTCGAAATTCAAAGCGATCTGGGAACGGGTTCGCAAACCGGCTATTTCAACCAGCAGGAACACTATATGGGGCCCTCCATACAGGGCAAGCTGTTTGGCCATCTGAAATACCAAGTGGCCTATTTGTTCGGCGTCAGTGATGTGGCGGCACAGCAGGCGCTGCGCTTGAATCTCGAATACGAAATGCATTTCTGAGGATCGCAACCATGCTTGCAACACTGATCATCGTTTTTCGTGAAGTCATTGAGGCCGGGCTGATAGTCGGCATTGTGCTGGCTGCCACCAAAGGCGTTGCCGGGCGCGGACGCTGGATCGGGCTGGGTATTGCCATGGGGGTGCTTGGCGCCTGTCTGGTGGCGGCTTTTGCCGACACGCTGTCGAATATGCTGGCCGGCACCGGCCAGGAAATATTCAACGCCTCGGTGATGGCGCTGGCCGTGCTGATGCTGACGGCCCACAATGTCTGGATGGCGCGCGAAGGGCGCCATATTGGCCAAGAAATGAATTCGCTTGGACGGGAAGTCGCCGGTGGACAGCGTTCCCTGGCGGCCATGGCGGTGGTGGTTGGCGTGGCGATCTTGCGTGAAGGTTCGGAAATCGCGCTGTTTCTCTACGGTATCGCCTTGTCCGAGGGCAGCGGCGGTGCTTCCATGTTTCTCGGCGGCGCCATCGGGCTGGCGCTGGGTGCTGTGATCAGCGCTGCCATGTATTTCGGCTTGCTGCGCATTCCTACACGGCATGTATTTACCGTTACCAGCCGGCTGATTGCGCTATTGGCCGCGGGCATGGCGGCCCAGGCGGTGGTGTTTTTGCAGCAGGCCGGGATTGTCTCCGCGCTGTCGCAGGTGGTTTGGGACAGCTCGGCACTGCTGTCCGAGCACAGCTTGCCGGGCAAGGCGCTGCATTCCCTGATGGGCTATGCGGATCGGCCCACGGCATTGCAATTGCTGGTCTATGTGGCGACGCTGGCCATGATATTCACCCTGATGCGCTGGTTCGGCCACCCGCCGACCGACGCGCCGCAGCCGCAGCGCCGGGCGCCTGCGCAGGCGGCCAAGGCGATGGTGCAGGGCGCCACCGACTAGGCCGGCCGGGCCCCACTGCGGCCCGCTTTTTTTTCCCGTTCCCCTTTCCCCTTTCCACGGCGCAACTCCGCGCCGCTGGAGCGGGCTGTCTGTTGCCCGAATTCAGAGACACCCCATGCCAGTTTTTAAATCACCCGGCGCATTGCATGCAGCCGTGCCAGGCGGCGCCACCCTGGCGCGGCGCAGCTTTTTGCAGTGGACGCTGGGCAGTATCAGCAGCGTGCTGCTGCCCGGTGGCGCCTCACTGGCCCTGGGCGGCTGCGGTGGCGCGACGGCCCCCTGGACGCAGCCAGATATCGTGGTGCTGAACAACCCCAGCGCAGTGAGTTTGTCGATCGAGTCACGCAAGGTGCAGTGGCTGCCTGGCAGCAGTCCGACGCAAGCCAATGCCTGGGTCTATGTGGCACAAGGCATCACCGCTGAGAGCGGCACCCTGCCCAACCATCTGGGCCCGCTGTTCAACGTGCGGCGCCATGTGCCCTGCACGGTGACGTGGCGCAACACGATTGCCGCAGCCAGCGACGTTCCGGCTTTGTTGGCTTCGCCGCCGGTCAATGTGCCGCTGGATTTGGGCATGTGTGGCAATGTGCGAACCCAGTCGCCGGTGGGCCTGGTCACCCACCTGCATGGCGCACGGGTGCAAGCCGGGAGCGATGGCTGGCCCCTGCAACCGCTGAGCTTTGCCGGCAATCCCTACGGCTTCGCCCAGAGCCGGCAAAACGTCTAC